>NZ_JBIVQA010000012.1:0-1214 GCF_044754985.1 Sphingomonas sp. NPDC092440
CGTCTCGGCGCCTTCGCGTATCACGCTCACCTTCAGTGAAGGTCTGATGCCGAAGCTGTCGGGCGCCGAGATCGTGATGACCGGCATGCCCGGCATGCCCAACCACCGCATGGCGGTTACCGGCTTCAAGACGGCCGTCGAAGGCGGCAAGACGCTCGTGCTGGCGCTCGACAAGCCGCTCATGGCAGGCAGCTATCAGGTCGCCTGGCACGTCGTCTCGACCGACACGCACCGCATCCAGGGAAATCTCGCCTTTACCGTCAAGTGAAGCCATGAACGACGTGGCACTCGTCGCCGTCCGCTGGGCACTCTACGTCGATCTCGGCCTGCTGTTCGGCCTGCCGCTGTTCGCGCTCTATGCGCCTGGCGGCGGCCGGATCGTTCAGCGGCATATGCCGATGGCGGCAATGGTGGCCTGTCTCGCCTGTCTCGCCCTCTTGCTGTCGGCGCTGGGGTTCGCGTTGCAGGCTGCGGCCATGACCGGCCTGCCGCTCACCCAGCCTGATCTATCCATGGTCGCAGACCTCATCAACGGCACGTCCATGGGAACGGCGCTGAAGGCGCGTCTTGTCGCGCTTCTTGTTCTTCTGCTCTGCATCCCCTTCTATCGCCGGCAATCCCGTCCTGTCTTTATCGCGTCCACTCTGGCAGGCGCGGTCGCGCTCGCGACCCTCGCCTGGAGCGGGCATGGCGCGGCCGGCGAAGGCGAGGCGGGCTGGCTGCAACTGGGGGCCGATCTCATCCATCTGCTCGCCGCGGGCGCCTGGGTCGGCGCGCTTGCCGCATTCCTTGCGCTGGTTCTTACCAGGCTCGCAACCGATGATCTCGCCACTGAAGACATGGACCGGGTCATGCTCGCCGAGGAAGCGCTGCGGGGCTTCTCCCTCGTCGGCACGATCATCGTCGCCCTGCTGATCCTGACCGGGACGGTGAACGGCTGGTTCCTGGTCGGCCCGGGCAACATCGCGTCTCTCGGGCAGTCGACCTACGGCCTGCTGCTCATCGCCAAGCTGCTGCTCTTCGCCGGCATGCTGGGCCTGGCCGCACTCAACCGTTACCGCCTGACCCCGGCACTGGCGCAGGCGATCGAGGAAGAGGACGCGCCCCGGGCGCAGGCGCTGTTGCGGGCGAGCCTCGTCGTCGAAGGCGGTCTTGCGATCGTCATTCTCGGGCTGGTCGCCTGGCTGGGGACACTGTCGCCACCCATGTCGCGG
>NZ_JBIVQA010000012.1:1224-129785 GCF_044754985.1 Sphingomonas sp. NPDC092440
TCGTTTCGAACGCCTCGCGTTGGGAGAAGCCAATGCAATCGTACACCCCGCCGCGCGGGACTGGATCGACGAAAGACTATGATCGCGCGATCCGCCTGTGGGCGCGGGAGAAGCGGTGGCGTGCCGCCATGCTTGCCGCCCTGGCGCCCAAAGCCGGTGAGACGGTCGTCGACGTCGGCTGTGGCACCGGCAGCTTCGCGCTGATGCTCAAGCAAGCCGAGCCCAGGACGCAGGTGATCGGTCTCGATCCCGATGCCGAGGCGCTCGACATCGCGCGGCACAAGGCCGCTGTGCGGCGGGCCGATATCGACTGGCGTCAGGGATTTGCCAGGGACGTGGCGCCGGGTGCCGCCGACGCTGTCGTGTCGAGTCTCGTGCTGCATCAGATGCCGGTCAGGGAGAAGGCGGCAACCCTGCGCGCCATGTTCGCCATGCTGCGCCCGGGTGGGCGCCTGGTGATCGCCGATTATGGCCGCCAGCAGGGTTTCATGCGGCTTGCCTTCCGCCTGACCGTGCAGCGGCTCGATGGCATCGATGATACCCGGCCCAATGCCGACGGCGTGCTCCCCGGCCTGATCGCGGCGGCCGGCTTCAGGCATGTGGCCGAGACGTTTCGGCTTTTGACCATCACCGGCGCGATCGACTTGTTTACGGCGCATCGACCGGCGCAGGACCACGGCCTTACGGTTGCCAATGACCTTGGCTGATGGCGGCCAGGCGAACGGGCCCGCCGATTTGTCCGCTTAGGCGATTACGTATTGACCCTGACACGGTGTCAGACCCTAGATCGTCAGGCGTCGAAAGGAGCAAGGCGATGAACGAGACACATGGAGCGGCGCATGGCGGCGGTTGCTGCGGCGGCCACAGCGCCGCGAAAGCGGCGACCGGCGTCAAGGACCCGGTCTGCGGCATGACCGTCGACCCGGCGACCACGGCGCAGCAAGCCGAGCATGGCGGTGAACGCTATCATTTCTGCAGCGCGGGCTGCCGGGCAAAATTCATCGCCGATCCCGAGCGCTATCTCGGCCCGCCGGCACCGCCGGTCGCGGTGCCAGAAGGCACGATCTGGACCTGCCCTATGCATCCCGAGATCCGGCAGGACCATCCCGGGTCCTGTCCGATCTGCGGCATGGCGCTCGAGCCCGCGACAGTAACCGCCGACAGCGGCCCCAGCCACGAACTGGTCGATTTCACGCGCCGCTTCTGGGTCGGCCTGGTGCTGGCCCTGCCGGTGCTGATCCTCGAGATGGGCGCGCATCTCTTTCCCGTGATCCATCGCCTCGTACCGATGTCGATCTCGGTATGGATCCAGTTCGTGTTGGCGACACCCGTCGTGCTCTGGGCGGGCTGGCCCTTCTTCGAGCGTGGCTGGGCCTCGCTCAAGACCCGCAACCTCAACATGTTCACCCTGATCGCGATGGGCACCGGAGTCGCGTGGATCTACAGCGTCGTCGCGACGCTCGCGCCTCAGGTGTTCCCGCCGGCCTTCCGCGGTGAAGACGGCATGGTCGCGGTCTATTTCGAGGCGGCGGCGGTGATCACTGTCCTCGTGCTGCTCGGCCAGGTGCTCGAACTGCGCGCGCGTGAGCGAACCTCGGGCGCGATCAAGGCGCTGCTCAATCTCGCGCCCAAGACCGCGCGCCGCATCGGTTCCGATGGCAACGAAGAGGAAATCAGCCTCGATCTGGTCGCGGTCGGCGACCGCCTGCGCGTGCGGCCCGGCGAGAAGGTGCCGGTCGACGGCGTGGTCGAGGACGGCCGCTCCTCGCTCGACGAGTCGATGGTCACCGGTGAGTCCATGCCCGTCACCAAGGCCAAGGCCGACACGGTGATCGGCGGCACGCTCAACCAGACCGGAGCGCTGGTGATCGTCGCCGACAAGGTCGGACGCGACACCATGCTCGCGCGGATCGTCCAGATGGTCGCCGAGGCGCAGCGCTCGCGCGCGCCGATCCAGCGCATGGCCGATCAGGTGTCGGGCTGGTTCGTGCCGGTGGTCATCGCGGTCGCGGTGGTCGCGTTCATCGCCTGGGGTATCTGGGGCCCAGAGCCGCGCTTCGCCTACGGGCTGGTGGCGGCGGTCGCCGTGCTGATCATCGCTTGTCCTTGCGCGTTGGGTCTCGCAACGCCGATGTCGATCATGGTCGGCGTCGGCCGCGGCGCCGGGCTCGGCGTCCTTATCAAGAACGCCGAAGCGCTCGAGCATATGGAAAAGGTCGACACGCTCGTCGTCGACAAGACAGGCACGCTCACCGAAGGCCGGCCTGCCGTCACCCAGATCGTGCCGGCGCCCGGCTTCGACGAAGCCGAACTGCTGCGGCTTGCCGCCTCGGTCGAGCGGGCCTCCGAGCATCCGCTCGCGTTGGCAATCGTCGAGGCCGCGAAGGATCGCGGCATCGCCACGAGCGACGTCATCGACTTCGACTCGCCGACTGGGCGCGGCGCGCTCGGCACGGTCGAAGGGCGGCGCATCGTCCTCGGCAATGCGCGGTTCCTTGCCGACGAAGGGGTTGCGACTGAGGCGCTCGCCAGCCAGGCCGACGCACTGCGCCGGGATGGCGCCACCGCGATCTTCATCGGCGTCGACGGCACGGTCGGCGGCGCCTTCGCGATCGCCGATCCGGTGAAGGCCACGACGCCCGAAGCGCTCGCCGCGCTCAAGGCGGAGGGCATTCGCGTGGTCATGCTGACCGGCGACAACCGCACCACGGCGGAAGCGGTCGCCCGGCGCCTGGGCATCGACGAGGTCGAGGCCGAGGTGCTGCCCGATCAGAAGAGCGCCGTGGTCGCGAAGTTCAAGCGCGAGGGACGGGTGGTCGCCATGGCCGGCGATGGTGTCAACGACGCCCCCGCGCTAGCCGCCGCCGATGTCGGCATCGCCATGGGCTCGGGCACCGACGTCGCGATCGAGAGCGCAGGCGTCACCCTGCTCAAGGGCGACCTTACCGGCATCGTCCGGGCGCGACGGCTCAGCCAGGCGACCATGTCGAACATCCGCCAGAACCTCGTCTTCGCTTTCATCTACAATGTCGCGGGCGTGCCGGTCGCGGCGGGCGCACTCTATCCGCTGTTCGGCATCCTCCTCTCGCCGATCATCGCGGCCGCCGCCATGGCGCTCTCCTCGGTCAGCGTGGTCACCAACGCGCTGCGCCTCAACCGGAAAGCGCTGTGAACATCGGGGAGGCGTCGAAGCAAAGCGGGGTCTCGGAGCGGATGATCCGCCATTATGAGAAGATTGGCCTCATCCCGGCGCCGCCGCGCCGGGGTGCAGGCTATCGCGACTATGGCGAGAGTGACCTCCATCGCCTTCGGTTCATCGCCAATGCGCGAGATCTGGGTTTCCCGATCGAGGAGATCCGGACCCTGCTCGGCCTGTGGGCCGACACGGGCCGCAGCAGCGCGGATGTAAAGCGGGTCGCGTTGGCGCGGGCGGAGGAATTGCAGCGCAAGGCGGAGGCCCTGACGACCCTGCGCGAGACCCTGGTCGATCTCGCCGAGCGCTGTCATGGCGACGAACGACCGGATTGTCCCATCATCACTGAGTTGAGTCTCGACAGAAAATGTTAAGGCCGGCCGCCTCTCCGGCCAGACCCGTTCTGGCGGCCGCGGTGTTGGTCGCACTCGGCATTCTCACGATGGGGCTCGCGACATATTTCCTCGCAGTCCGCCCGCCAGGGCGATCGCACTGAGCCTCCTGGTCGTATTTGGCCGCTTTCTATACAGCAATGTCGTGCTGAGTTCCGACTTCTTGTGGGCTGTCGTCGGCTTCTTCGCGCTGGCACTCACTGCCCTCTGCCTTCTTGGGCTGGCATATGGGAGGCAATCCCTCCGTAGGACTACGGAGTGCGCAGAGGCTTCCCGCGCTTCAGGGCTTGTTGCCCCGCAGCAGGAGCGAGAGTGTGCAGAGTCGAAGCAATATCCCTGACCCGTTGGACGGTCTGGCCACGACGCTGGATCGATCGAGCTTCGCCGCCATCGCGCAGCTGACGTCCGGCCAGTCGCCCGCCACGCTGGCACAATCCTATTCCGACTGGTGGGCACATATGCTCTGCTCGCCGGGCAAGCAGCTCCAGCTTGCCGCCAAGAGCGGGCGCAAGCTGATGCGGCTTGCCGACTATGCCATGCGCAGCGCATCCGGGAGCGATCCGGAGCCCGCGATCGATCCGCTGCCCCAGGATCGGCGCTTCGCCGACGCCGCCTGGAAGCGCCACCCGTTCGACCTGATCGAACAAGCCTTCCTGCTCCAGCAGCAATGGTGGCATGCCGCCACCACCGGCGTGAGCGGCGTGACGAGCCACCACGAGGCGATCGTCGAGTTCGCGACCCGCCAGATGCTCGACATGGTCTCACCGACCAATTTCATCCCGACCAACCCCGTGCTCCAGCAGCGCATCCTCGAAACCGGAGGACAATGCCTTGTCGAGGGTGCGCGATTTTTTTGCGACGACCTGGAACGCCTGGTACGCGGGGAGCCCGCAGCGGGCACGGAGGCCTATCGGGTCGGCGAGAAGGTCGCAGCCACGGCTGGCAAGGTCGTGTTTCGCAACAGGGTCATGGAACTGATCCAATATGCGCCCGCAACCGAGACGGTGCGTCCGGAGCCGATACTGATCGTGCCGGCATGGATCATGAAATATTACATCCTCGACCTGTCGCCGGAAAATTCGCTCATCCGCTGGCTGGTCGGGCAGGGCTACACCGTGTTCTGCATCTCCTGGCACAATCCCGACAGCGCCGACCGCGATCTCGACATGGAGGATTATCGCCTGCTTGGGCCGATGGCCGCCGTGGATGTCATCCAGGTGATTACCGGCACCGAGAAGATCCACGCGGCCGGCTATTGTATCGGCGGCACGCTGCTCGCCATCACCGCGGCCGCGATGGCGCGCGATGAAGATGAGCGTCTGGCGAGCGTGACGCTGTTCGCCGCCCAGACCGAGTTCAGCGAGCCGGGCGAACTTGGTCTGTTCATCGACGAGGCGGAGATCAACCTGATCGATGCGATGATGTGGGCGCGCGGCTTTCTCGACAGCAGCCAGATGGGCGGCGCCTTCCAGATGCTGCGGTCCAACGATCTGCTCTGGTCGCGCATCCTCTCGACCTATCTCATGGGCGAGCGCGAGCCGATGACCGACCTCATGGCATGGAACGCCGACGGCACCCGCATGCCCTATGCCATGCACGCGCAATATCTTCGGCGCCTGTTCCTCGACAATGACCTGTCCGAAGGGCGCTACGAGGCCGGCGGCCACCCGGTCTCGCTCTCGGGGCTGCGCATGCCGATCTTCATGGTGGGCACGGAAACCGACCATGTCGCGCCGTGGCGCTCGACCCACAAGCTCCACATGCTGACGGGCGCGGAGATCCGCTTCGTGCTGACGAGCGGTGGCCACAATGCCGGGATCGTCTCCGAGCCCGGGCATCCTCATCGCCATTATCGCATCGCGACACGGATGCAGGATGGCCCGGCGCCAGGTCCCGATGCCTGGCTGGAGCGGGCCGAGCTGCGCGAAGGGTCGTGGTGGCCGGAATGGAGTTCATGGCTTGGATCGCACTCGGGCGAGGCGGCGGCCCCACCGGCGATGGGCGCGCCCGAACGGAACTATCCGCCGCTCGGTGATGCCCCCGGGCGCTACGTGCTGGAGCGCTGAGCCATGGCCGCCGCCAACCTCATCGAGAACCGCACGTTCGACGAGATCGCCGTCGGCGACACGGCCAGCCTCACCCGCACGCTGACCGCCGACGACATCCAGCTCTTCGCGGCGGTGTCAGGCGACGTGAATCCGGCGCATCTCGACCCTGTCTATGCCGAAACGGACATGTTCCACAGGGTCATCGCTCATGGCATGTGGGGCGCGGGGCTCATCTCGGCGATCCTGGGAACCGAGCTGCCAGGGCCCGGTGCGATCTATCTCGGCCAATCGCTTCGCTTCACCCGCCCGGTGGGCGTCGGCGACACCATCACGGCCTGCGTCACCGTCGCGCAGAAGCGCGCCGAGCATCATGTCATCGTTCTCGACTGCACCTGCGTGAACCAGAAGGGCGAGACCGTCATCAGCGGCCAGGCCGAGGTCAAGGCGCCCACCGAGAAAGTCAGCCGGCCCCGCATGCCGCTTCCCGACGTGCGGATCGCCAGCCACGACCGCTTCCGCCAGTTGATGGCGCGCGCCAAGGACGGATCTGCGTGCGTCACGGCCGTGGTCCATCCGTGCAGCGCCGACGCCATGCGCGCAGTGGCTGAGGCCGCCGACGCCGGCATCGTCGTTCCGATTCTCATCGGCCCTGCGGCGCGTATGACGAATGCGGCGAAGGACGCCGGTGTCGATATTGCGGCCTTCCGGGTGATCGACGTCCCGCACAGCCACGCCGCCGCCGCCGAAGCCGTCGCGCGCGTGCGGGCCGGCGAAGCCGCGCTGCTGATGAAGGGCTCGCTTCATACTGACGAGCTCATGGGCGCGGTCGTATCGTCCGACACGGGCCTTCGGACCGAACGCAGGATCAGCCACGCCTATGTGATGGACGTGCCCGGCTATCCGCGCCCGCTCATCATCACCGACGCCGCGATCAACATCGAGCCGACGCTTGAGGATAAGGCCGACATCGCGCGCAACGCGATCGACCTTGCCCATGTGATCAGGATCGAACAGCCCAGGGTCGCGATCCTCGCCGCCGTCGAAACGGTCAATCCGAAAATGCGCACCACATTGGATGCCGCGGCGCTCTGCAAGATGGCGGACCGGGGCCAGATCGAAGGCGCGCTGCTCGATGGCCCGCTCGCCCTCGATAATGCGATCAGCGAGGCGGCCGTGCGCGAGAAAAGTATCGTCTCGCCGGTCGCCGGCCAGGCGGACATCCTGCTGGTGCCCGATCTGGAGGCCGGCAACATGCTCGCAAAGCAGCTGACCTTCCTGGGCGGCGCCGATGCCGCAGGCGTGGTGCTCGGCGCGCGCGTTCCGATCATCCTCACCAGCCGGGCAGACAGCGTGCGCACGCGCCTCGCCTCCTGCGCGCTCGCGGTGCTGCTGGCGCGGGCTGCGACCAAGGCGGCTCCCGGCGTTGCGGGACAGCGCCGCGATGGCTGAAATCCTGTGCCTCAACGCCGGTTCGTCGAGCCTTAAGTTCGCGCTCTACGCCGAGCCGGGCACTGATGAGCCCTCTTTGCTGGCGAGCGGCAAGATCGAGAATATCGGCCTTGAGCCGCACCTGATCGCGCGCGATGCGAAGGGGGATGTCCTTGCCGAGCGGCGCTGGACGAAAGACGGCACGATCACGCACGAGACGCTGCTCGAGGATTTGCTGCGGGAGATCGAAGCCTCGGTCGGCGACGATCTGATCGCGGTCGGCCATCGGATCGTTCATGGCGGCACCGACTATTCAGCGCCGGCGCGGGTCGACGCGCCACTCCTCGCCGCGCTCGAGGCGCTTTGCCCACTGGCGCCATTGCATCAGCCCCATAATCTCGCCGCGGTCCGCGCCGTCTCCAGGCTGCGCCCCGCTGTGCTGCAAGTCGCCTGCTTCGACACCGGCTTCCATCATGGCCAGCCCCCGATCGCGACGCGCCTCGCGCTGCCGCGCGCGCTTGGCGAAGAGGGCATGCGGCGCTACGGTTTTCACGGCATCTCCTACGAATATATCGCGCGGCAGCTGCGTTCGATCGATCCCGATACAGGCGGTGGCCGCACGATCGCCGCGCATCTCGGCAACGGGGCCAGCCTTTGCGCGATGGCCGGGGGGCGCAGCATCGACACGACGATGGGGTTCACCGCGCTCGACGGGCTGGTGATGGGCACGCGCTGCGGCGCGCTCGACCCGGGCGCGGTGCTCTATCTTTTTCAGCAGAAGGGCATGACGGCGCGCGAAGTCGAGCATCTCCTCTACAGCGAGTCCGGCCTTTTGGGCGTGTCCGGCATCTCCAGCGACATGCGCGCGCTTCTCGGCAGCGAAACGCCCGCCGCTGGGGAAGCGATCGAGCTCTTCGTCTGGCAGATCGCGCGCCAGGCCGGCGCTCTCGCGTCCTCGCTCGGGGGTCTCGACACATTCGTGTTCACTGCCGGGATCGGCGAGAATTCGCCTGAAATTCGCGCCCGCGTCGCCGGTCGGCTCGGCTGGCTCGGCGTGGACCTCGACGCGGACGCGAACCTCCGAGGAGATGCAGTCATCAGCGCGCCGTCCAGCCGTGTCGCCGTCCGCGTCATCCCGACCGATGAGGAAAGGATGATCGCTATCCACACCGCCGATCTTCTGCGTGAGGAGCCGAAAGCATGAAACCTCTCGTCGATCTTACTGGCAAGCGCGGCCTGGTGATCGGTATCGCCAACGCGCATAGCATCGCGGCGGGTTGCGCCCAGGCCTTTCACGACTGTGGCGCGAGACTGGCGGCGACCTATCTCAACGGAAAGGCCGAGCCGTTCGTGGCGCCCGTCGCGGAGACCCTGGGAGTCGAATGGCTCGCCGCGTGCGATGTCCGGGTGCCGGGCGAACTGGAGGCCCTGTTCGAGCGGGTGAAGTCCGAATGGGGCGGCCTCGATTTCCTGCTTCACTCGATCGCTTTCGCGCCGAAGGAGGATTTGCACGGCCGCGTCGTCGACAGCTCGGCCGAAGGCTTCGCGCTGGCGATGGACGTCTCGTGCCACAGCTTCCTGCGCATGGCGCGTCTCGCCGAGCCGCTGATGTCGGATGGCGGCTGCCTGCTGTGCGTCACCTTCTACGGGTCGGAGCGGGTGGTCGAGCACTACAACCTGATGGGGCCGGTCAAAGCGGCCCTCGAAAGCGCGACCCGCTATGTCGCGGCTGAGCTTGGCCCCAAGGGCATTCGCGCCCATGCGATCTCGCCAGGCCCGATCGCGACCCGCGCTGCCAGCGGCATCGACCGCTTCGACGAGCTGCTCGAACGGGCCGCGGCGACGGTCCCGCAGCACCAGCTCGTGACCATCGAGGATGTCGGAGGGCTCGCCGCCTTTCTGGTGAGCGATGCCGGCCGCCATATCACCGGCATGATCATTCCGGTCGATGGCGGTCAGCACCTGCTCTGCTAGGGCGGCTCGCCGCGATCGGGGGCTATCCTATTTGTCGCTTGTGGCCTGCTTCTCGCCGTCGCCCGGGCTTTTCTGCCCGAACCATGGTCCGACAATGGCAGCAAAGGCATCCAGCGCCCCGGGAGCCGTCGGAGCGCTCGCGACGGCCTGCCAGGCCTGCTGCCATTCCTCGAACGCCGATCTTGTGCCGGCAATCATATGCTCGCGGACCGTGGCCATGTCCTCGAACAGTGCCCGCGGTCCGGCCGGGCTGACCGCGCCGGCGTCCGACGTCTTGTCCGTCGCGCCCGCAATCGAGGCACGCGCCTCTTCGGCGAAGCGGCCGGCGGCGCGGTTGCCGACCTCGAGCGACTCTTCGCCACCTTTCCGGGCGACTTCGGCGAGCTTCAGCATCAGGCCGACATTCGCTTTGGCGAGCGCGGCGAGTTGATCAACGGGATAGGGCATGAAACGGTGAACCTTTCTCTTCGCGTTTGAGCTCTGGCATATCGGGCATAGCGCCCTGGCCTGAGGCCCATCGCGTCGCGCCGCCGTTATTCGGCGAGGCTGAATCAGAGAGAATCGGTAACTCTACGTATGCCGAATCTGCGGCTTGCCTGCGACGCTCAGCCAATGCACTTTTGGCTTGTCGTCCATGTCGTGCCCGCGGGCAGCGACTTCTACCCGTCCCGTCATGATCGCGGCACGGTCGGGCATGATTATGGTCTGACCCGGCAACCGGCATGGGCGTGATACCGTCCATAGCCAGGCTCGGCCGGATTGCGGCGCTGCGCGGTCCCGTCCTCGACGTCGAGTTCGACGAAGGGCCGCTGCCCGCGGTCAATGAAGCGCTGCGCGTCGATGCGTCGTCAGGCCCGCTGGTCGCGGAAGTGCAGAGCCATATCGATGACCGCACCGTCCGCGCCGTCGCGCTTCAGCCGACCTCCGGTCTCGCTCGGAATGTCGGCGTGATGGCCTTGGGCGCCCCCATCGCGGTCCCGGTCGGAGACAAGGTTCTGGGGCGGCTCCTTACGCCGACCGGGCAGGTGGGTGACGGCGGCGCGCCGCTTGGGCCGGATGTCCCATTGAGGCCCATTCACCGCGCCCCCCCGCCGCTCGAAGACCAGAACGCGGCGACGGCGATGTTCGAGACTGGCATCAAGGTCATCGATCTGCTCGCGCCGCTCGCCCAGGGTGGCAAGGCGGCAATGTTCGGGGGCGCGGGGGTGGGGAAGACCGTGCTGGTGATGGAACTCATCAACGCGATGGTCGCGCGCTATGAAGGTGTTTCCGTCTTTGCCGGCATCGGCGAGCGATCGCGCGAGGGCCATGAGCTGCTCACGGACATGCGCGGCTCGGGCGTGATCGACAAGACCGTGCTCGTTTTCGGGCAGATGAACGAGCCGCCGGGCGCGCGCTGGCGGGTAGGGCTGACCGCGCTCACCATCGCCGAATATTTCCGCGACGAGCAGAAGCGCAATGTCCTGCTGCTCATGGATAATGTGTTCCGCTTCGTCCAGGCCGGCAGCGAAGTCTCCGGCCTGCTCGGACGCATGCCTTCACGCGTCGGCTACCAGCCGACGCTGGCCAGCGAAGTGGCCGCGCTGCAGGAGCGCATCGCCTCGGTGCATGGGGCGGCGGTGACCGCGATCGAGGCGGTCTATGTGCCCGCCGACGATTTCACCGACCCTGCGGTCACCGCCATCTCCGCCCATCTCGACAGTTCCATTCTGCTCTCGCGCGCCATGGCGGCCGAAGGCATCTATCCCGCGGTCGATCCGCTGGGATCGTCGTCGATCCTGCTCGATCCGCAGGTCGTGGGCGATCATCATTACGCGCTCGCCCAGCAGGTCCGGGAGACGATCGCGCATTATCGCGAGCTTCAGGACATCATCTCGCTGCTCGGTATCGAGGAGTTGGGCCGCGAGGATCGGCTGATCGTCGGCAGGGCGCGGCGGCTGCAGCGCTTCCTGACCCAGCCCTTCATGGTGACCCAGGCCTTCACCGGGCAAGCCGGCCGTTCTGTGGCGCTGGCCGATACGCTGCAGGGCGTCGCGGCCATCCTGGCCGGCGAGACCGACGACTGGCCCGAGAGCGCCTTCTACATGGTGGGCGATATTGAAGAGGCACGCTCTCGCGTGGGGGAGGGCGCATGAAGCTGC
Source organism: Sphingomonas sp. NPDC092440 (assembly GCF_044754985.1). Lineage (NCBI taxonomy): Bacteria > Pseudomonadati > Pseudomonadota > Alphaproteobacteria > Sphingomonadales > Sphingomonadaceae > Sphingomonas > Sphingomonas sp. NPDC092440. Next base: position 12,401 of record NZ_JBIVQA010000012.1, read on the forward strand.
GGATCACCGATCCGACCGCGATCCTCGTCGACACGGACGTCAGGTCGGTTCGCGCCGAGGATGCCAGCGGCAGTTTCGGCATCCTGTCGGGCCACGCCGATTTCCTGACCGCGCTTGGCGTCTCGATCGTCTCCTGGCGGGGCCTCGATGGCGCTCCCGGCTATTGCGCGGTGCGCAACGGCATTCTGACCGTGAGCCACGGCACGGAGGTCGCGGTCGCGACGCGCGAAGGCCATGTCGGCGATGACCTCGGAACGCTCGAGCATGACGTGCTCGCGCGCTACCGCGAGCGCGACGAGGGCGAACGATCCGAACGGACCGCGTCGGCGAAGCTCAGGATGCAGGCGATCCGCCATATGGTCGAGGCCCTGCAGGGTGGTGGCCGGGAGCTTGGTCTGTGACCGCGGACAAGCCCGAGCAGCCGATCGTCGAAGCCATCCGGACCCGCGCGGAACGGCGGCGGCTTGCGCAGCGGCTTCCTTCCGTCGCCCGCAATCTCGGCCAGATCGGCGTGCTCGGCTGGCAGATCGTCCTGCCCGCGCTGGTCGGTCTCGCGATCGGCCGCTGGCTCGACCACCGGCTGGATAGCGGCATCTTCTGGACCGCGCCGCTCCTGCTCGTCGGGCTCGCCCTCGGCTGCTGGTCGGGCTGGCGCTGGATGCACCGGCAATGAGCCAGCTCTCCCCCATCCTGTTCCTGGCCCTCGGATTTGCGGTCGGCCTCGCCCATTTCGCGGCCATCGCCAGAGAAGCCGACCTCGTCACCCATGGCGGCCCGGCATCGCGCGCGATCCTGCTCAGGCTCGGGCGTCTCGCCGTCACTATTCTGGTTCTCGTCATCGCCAGCCGGCAAGGGTGGCCGGCGCTTCTTGCCGCTACAACCGGCTTCATGGGCGGGCGCCAGATCATGCTCCACCGGCTCGGAGGCGCCCGATGAAATTCGCGTCACCACTTGAAAGCCATGTGCTGTTCGCGATCGGTCCGGTGCCGATCAGCCAGCCGGTCGCCACGACCTGGGGCATCATGGCCTTCCTTACAATCGGAAGCTGGTTGCTGACCCGCCGCCTTGCGTTCCGCCCAACCCGAGCCCAAGCGGCGCTCGAGCTGGTCGTCGAGACCATCGCCGGCCAGATCCGCGAGACGATGGAGGCGGAGCCGCGGCGTTATCTGCCGCTGATCGGCACGCTGTTCCTGTTCCTGCTGGTCGCCAACTGGTCGTCGCTGATCCCCGGCGTCGAGCCGCCGACCGCGACCCTCGAAACCGACGCGGCGCTTGCGCTGATCGTCTTCGGCGCAACGCTCTGGTTCGGCGTCCGCGCGCTCGGGCCCAGGGCCTATCTCGCGACCTTCGCGCGCCCCTCGATCCTGCTCGCCCCGCTCAATATCGTCGAGCTCTTCACCCGCAGCTTCTCGCTGATGGTGCGCCTGTTCGGCAACGTCATGAGCGGCGTCTTCATGATCGGCGTCGTGCTGAGCCTCGCCGGGCTGCTCGTCCCGATCCCGCTCATGGCGCTCGAAATGCTGACCGGCGCGGTCCAGGCCTACATTTTCGGCGCGCTCGCCATGGTCTTTATCGGGAGCGCTATCAGCGAGAACGGCGCCCGCCCGCCATCCAAACAGGAGTCCCCCGCATGAACTGGATCCATCTCGCCAGCATCCTCGGCGCCGCTTTCGCGATCTCGATCGGCGCAATCGCCCCGGCGCTCGGGCAGGGCAGGGCCGTCGCCGCCGCGATGGACGCGATCGCGCGCCAGCCCGAAGCCGCCAACACCGTCTCGCGCACGCTGTTCGTGGGCCTCGCGATGATCGAGACGATGGCGATCTACTGCCTCGTGATCGCGCTGCTGCTGCTCTTCGCCAACCCGTTCGCCTGACATGCGGATCGACTGGTGGACGCTCGCGCTGCAGGCGGTCAATGTCCTCATCCTCGTGTGGCTGCTCGGACGCTTCCTGTTCCGTCCGGTGATGGATGCCATCGCTGCCCGCCAGGCATCGGCCCAGGCGCTGCTCGACGAAGCGCGGGAGGCAAAGGACCGGGCACAGGCCGAAGCGCAGGCGCTCAAGACGCAGAATGACGGCTTCGTCGCGGATGCGGCGGCTCGCCGCGCCGAGATCCGGACCGAGGCCGAAGCGGAGCGCCAGCGCCTCCTCGCGCAGGCCAGGCTCGAGGCGGACGCCGTCGTCGAGCAAGGCCATGCGGCGATCGATGCCGAACGCGGGCGGGTGGCGGCGCAGTGGCGGGAAAAGGCAGCGAACCTCGCCGCCTCGATGGCAGGCACGTTGCTCGCTCGTCTCCCGCCCGAGCAGACGGTGCAGGCCATGGTCGACGCGCTCAAGGCGCGGCTCGGGGACCTTTCCGAGGCGGATCGCCGCAGCCTGGCGGCCGCCGGGCCCGTCACCGTCGCGACGCCCGCGCCGCTGACGGCCGATCTGCAGACGCAGGTAGCGCGCGCGCTTGGCGAAATCCTGCCGGATACCGCGACCCCGATCTTCGCGGTCGATCCAGATCTCATCGCCGGCGCGGAGCTTCGCACGCCGCACGCCGTCGTGCGGAACAGCTGGCGCGCCGATCTCGACGCCATGGTGGAGAGCCTCAAGGAGGACGATCATGCCCGGATCGCCTGAAGACTGGCTGACGCAGGCCCAGAGCTGCATCGCGCGCGCCAATCTCGGGCCGCGTGTCGATGCAATTGGCCGGGTGGAATCGATCGGCGACGGCGTTGCCATGGTCTCGGGCCTTCCGGACGCCCGCCTCGACGAATTGCTGCATTTTGTCCGCGGCCAGACCGGGTTCGTCCACACGCTCGACCGGGACCGGATCGGCTGCGTGCTGCTCGACGATGCCGCCCAGGTGGAGGCCGGAGACACCGTAACCGGCTCGGGCGAGGTGGTGCGCGTGCCGGTTGGCGAGGCATTGCTTGGCCGCGTCGTGGATCCGCTCGGCCGTCCGCTCGATGGGGGCGCGCCGATCCGGGCCAAGCGCTTCGATCCTGTCGAACGGCCGGCGCCGGCGATCATCGAACGCGACCTCGTCGTCCAGCCGGTGCAGACCGGCACGCTCGCAATCGATGCGATGTTCGCCATCGGCCGGGGGCAGCGCGAACTCATTCTCGGCGACCGCGCCACAGGCAAGACGGCGCTCGCGGTCGACACGATCATCAACCAGCGCACCAGCGACATGATCTGCGTCTATGTCGCGATCGGCCAGAAAAGCTCGGCGGTCGCGCGCGTGGTCGACCAGGTGCGGCGGCATGGCGCGCCGGACCGCACCATCTTCGTCGTGGCGAGCCCCGCCGCGGCGCCGGGGCTGCAATGGATCGCGCCGTTCGCGGGCTTCACGATGGCCGAGTATTTTCGGGATGGTGGCGGCCATGCGGTGGTGGTGCTCGACGATCTCACCAAGCATGCCGCGACCCATCGCGAGATCGCCCTGCTGACCGGACAGCCGCCCGGGCGCGAGGCCTATCCCGGCGACGTCTTTTTCCTCCATTCCCGCCTGCTCGAACGTGCGGCGCGTCTCTCGACGGAGAAGGGGGGCGGTTCGCTCACGGCTCTGCCGATCGCGGAGACCGATGCCGGCAACGTCAGCGCCTATATCCCGACCAATCTGATCTCGATCACCGACGGTCAGATTATTCTCGACGCGAAGCTGTTCGCGCAGGGGCACAAGCCCGCCATCGATGTGGGCACGAGCGTGAGCCGGGTCGGCGGCAAGACGCAGCTTCGCGTCCTGCGCGACGCGAGCGGGACCATGCGCCTCGACTATGCGCAGTTCCTCGAGCTCGAGATGTTCACCCGCTTCGGCGAGCAGCCCGAGCCGCGTGTCCGCGCCCAGATCGAACGCGGCAAGCGCTTGCGCGCCTTGCTCGTGCAACCGCTGTCGAGTCCACTACGGGTCGTCGACCAGGTGGCGCTGGTCGTGGCGCTCGGCGAAGGGTTGCTCGATGGCATGGCGGTCTCGGAGATATCGTCGCTCCGCACGCGGCTGCCCGCCTGGATCGACGATCACGTCCCCGATCTATGCGCGCAGATCGAGCGGACTGGACAGATCGACACCGCGCAGCGGTCCGCTCTGATGACGACGGTGAAAGCGCTGATCGAAAGCCAGCCGGCCGGTTCTGCATCATGAGCGATCGCCTCGCCGAGATCGGCCAGCGGATCGAGACCGTCCGCCAGCTCGGTGCGGTGGTCAACGCCATGCAGGGCATCGCCGCGCAGCGGGCGCATCAGGCGCGCGCGCTGCTGCCTGCGGTGCGACGCTATGCGGAGACCGCCCGCACCGCCATTGGCCAGGCGCGCCGCCTTGACGAGCCACTGGCGCGTTTTCCGGCGCGGGCGGTCGGTGGTGCGAGAGGCGGCCTTATCCTGTTCGGTGCGGAGCAAGGCTTTGCCGGGGCCTTTCCGGAGCAGCTGCTCGACGGCGCCGCGGCCGACATGCAGGACAGGCATATTCTTCTGATTGGCGCGCGCACGGCCACGCTTGCGGCCGAGCGCGGTCTGCGCATCGCATGGAGCGCGAGCATGCCGAGCAAGGCCGATGCGCTGCCCGCACTCGCGACAAGCATCATCGACGCGCTGTACGACTATCTGGACGAGGTCGGCGCGGTGCCCATCACCATGGCTTATCCGGTCTGGAGCAGCGGCAAGGGCGTCTCGATCGTGCGCGCGAGCCTCCTGCCGCTCGACCTCGACACTTTCCCCGCGTCCACGGCGGATTTGCCGCCGCTCGTCAATATCAACGCGGCGGACCTTATCGGCGACCTGACCGCGGAATATGTCTTCGCCCACATCTGCGCGGCTGCGGTCGAGACGTTCGTCGCCGAGAATGAGGCACGGCTGCGCACCATGGCGACCGCCCGCAGCCACATCGATCGCAAGGGCGAGGCCCTGCGCCTCGAGGAGCGCCTCACGCGTCAGGATCAGATCACCAGTGAAGTCGTCGAACTGAGCGGCGGGCGACATCGGCGAGAATGAATGCAGGGCAGGCATTTCTGCTGTTCAGCAAGAAACCGCAGAACCGCCATTGTCGTCGGGATCAAGGATGGAGTTGAGCATGCACTATAGTAGCGGGAACTACGAAGCTTTCGTGCGGCCCCGCAAACCTGAGGGCGCTGACAGGAAGACGGCCTGGTTCGTCGGCTCGGGTCTTGCGGGACTGGCAGGCGCGGCGTTCCTGATCCGCGACGGCGGCGTCGCCGGCGAGCATATTACCATCCTTGAGGAGTTGCATATTCCCGGCGGCGCGCTCGACGGCCTCGACGTCCCCGAAAAGGGGTTCGTCATCCGCGGAGGGCGCGAGATGGAGGAGCATTTCGAATGCCTCTGGGATCTCTATCGCTCGATCCCGTCGCTGGAGATCGAGGATGCGAGTGTGCTCGACGAATTCTACCGGCTCAACAAGGACGATCCGAATTTCTCGCTGCAGCGCGTCACGCAGAACCAGGGCCAGGATGTGCCCGACAAGGCTTTGCTGACACTCGGCGATCGCGCGCGAAGAGATCTGATCTCCGTCTTCCTCGCGACGCGGGAGGAGATGGAGAACAAGCGGATCAACGAAGTCTTCGGCGATGATTTCCTCAGGAGCAACTTCTGGCTCTACTGGCGCACCATGTTCGCCTTCGAGGAATGGCATTCCGCGCTCGAGATGAAGCTCTATCTGCATCGCTTCATCCACCATATCGGCAGTCTGGCGGATTTTTCCTCGCTCAAGTTCAACCGCTACAACCAATATGAATCGATGGTCCTGCCGTTGGTCAAATGGTTGCAGGATCGCGGTGTGAGATTTCGCTACGGCGTCGAGGTCACCGACGTCGATTTCGACATCCAGCCCGGCCGCAAGCAGGCGACCCGGATTGCCTGGATCGAAAACGGCGTCGAAGGCGGCGTCGATCTCGGCGCCGATGATCTCGTCTTCATCACTATCGGATCGCTGACCGAAAATTCCGACAATGGCGATCATCATACACCGGCCAGGCTGAATGAGGGGCCGGCGCCGGCCTGGGACCTGTGGCGCCGGATCGCGGCCAAGGACCCGGCCTTTGGTCGTCCCGACGTGTTTGGATCCCATATCCCGGAAACCAAATGGGCGTCGGCGACCATCACCACGCTCGACGCGCGCATTCCGGCGTACATTCGCAAGATTGCCAAGCGCGATCCGTTCAGCGGCACGGTGGTGACCGGCGGCATCATCACGGTCAAGGACTCGAGCTGGCTGCTGAGCTGGACGGTGAGCCGGCAACCCCACTTCAGGAAACAGCCGAAGGACCAGATCGTCGCCTGGTTCTATGCCTTGTTCGTCGACCGACCCGGCGACTATGTGAAGAAGCCGATGCAGGACTGTACGGGCGAGGAGATCACGCAGGAATGGCTTTATCATCTCGGCGTGCCGGTCGAGGACATCCCCGGCCTCGCCGCGACGGGGGCGAAGACCGTGCCGGTGATGATGCCCTACATCACCGCCTTCTTCATGCCGCGCCAGGCCGGCGACCGGCCGGACGTGGTGCCCGAGGGCGCGGTCAACTTCGCCTTTGTCGGCCAGTTTGCCGAGTCGAAGCAGCGTGATTGTATCTTCACGACGGAATATTCGGTGCGCACGCCGATGGAGGCCGTCTACACGCTGATGAAGGTCGAACGCGGCGTGCCCGAAGTGTTCAACTCAACCTATGATATCCGCACGCTTCTGGCCGCAATCGGGCCGCTCAGGGATGGCAAAGGGATCGACATTCCCGGCCCGTCCTTCCTGCGCAAGCTGTTGATGACGAAGCTTGAAGGCACAGAGATCGCCCAGCTGTTGGAAGAGTTTCATCTCCTTTCGCGATAGCAATCAAGCGCGACCCTTCGCCTGGGCTCACGAAAATTCCGCCAAAAGCTGATGAACACCGTCGATGCATCCCAGCAGGCACTATGTCCGCGCCATCAGGTGACACGCAGAGATTCAACCGCAGCAGCCCTGGCCGCCTTTACCTACAGCGGCCTTCCCATTCCAGCCGCAAAGGCGATCCGCAAGGTTTCGGCAAGGGTACGGACTCCAAGCTTGGACATGATGCTCGCGCGATGGACTTCGACCGTCCGTGAAGAAATGCCCAGATCATAGGCGATGGTCTTGTTCGGAAGGCCTTGCGCAAGGCCTTCGAGAACATCCCGTTCGCGCGGTGTCAGTAGATCGACCTGTCGGCATGCCTCGGCTTCTTCGAGAGCGCGCCCCTCGGCCGTGTCGATGCGCGCGAACGCTCGGTCTATCGCATCGAGCAGCAGCGGCCGTTCGATAGGTTTGGCCAGGAAATCGACAGCACCCGCCTTCATCGCTTGGACAGCAAGCGCAATGTCTCCGTTGCCGGTCAGCATCACGACTGGCATGCTTATATCCATCTGCGTCAGCGCTGCCTGAACCTGTAGACCGTTCATGTCCGGCATGTGCATGTCGAGAACGATGCTACCTCTTTCAGCTTCATCTGCAATTTTCAGAAAGTCGACTCCCGAGCCATAGGTCTCGACGGCAAATCCCGCTGTCCTTAATGTGAATCCTACAGCTTTCCTGATTGTTTCTTCGTCATCAATGACATGAACGACGCGCTTGCTCTCCATGGCCCCCCGGACGTGTTGGCATTGCTGCGCACCCCAGCGGGCACAGCTTCAAAGGGGAGACCTTCTACGGGTAGGACCATGGTCCAAGGTCAAGGCCGAAATACCGCCGCATCACAACAGGCAAGGCAGGTGCTCGGCGAGAGGGGGGTAAGCGACCCGGCATCATGTGCCGAACTTTGCGAGATGACCGCTCTTGCGAACGGGGCGGCGCTCCCTCTGGTCTCCCGGCGGCAAGGCGCCGCAAGACGCTGCCGCCGGGAGTGGGCACGCCTCTTGGGGGATGAGCGCGCTGGTTGCTCCTAAGCTCGACGCGTCATGTTGTCATGGCAAGAAGCTGATAATCGCTATTCTGTGTCAGCAGCGCGCCGTAACGCCGATGTCCGGGGCGGATCGCAGCTCCGCTCGCGCGCCGCTACGGCACGGCGAATCCGATTCAGCACGAACCGGTGATCATAGGGTTTTGAGATCGAAGGCTGATCATCGCAGAGATCGCCCGCCTTCCGTGTCGCAGTTTCGATATTCCCGGCGAGGATGGCACCGATACCGGGTTGTTCCTGACGAACCAAGGATGCCAGGCCCGCGCCGCGCTCAGCGCGATCGAGCCAGCGCAGCGCTGCCATCACATCGTCGACCGGCACCGGGATGCTGGCGGGCGACGGAGGGCCGGTTGGCCCTCGACGGCGGAGCGATCGGACGCCCAGGATGCAAGGATGGCGGGCTTCACTTCGGGCTCAAGCTGCGGGTCCGAGCAACGATGAAGGGATCAAGGAAAGAGCGTGTGTGCGACATGACATATCCTCCTTTCCTGCCGCGACTTTCTCCGAAAGCGAAGTTCCCGGAAGATTGGTTCGGGCTCGTGTAGGGTCAATGGATGGGAATGCGCCCGGCGTTTGCCGGGCGTTCGTTTTCATCGTGCATTGAGCATTGAGTACTGAAGAACTGACGCGCAGCGCACCGTTCAAATTCCGTGACGAACGGCCTCCGCAATCGCCGGCATCACGTCGATATCATTAGAGGTATGCGCAACAGCGTTCGTGCTGACGATCCTCTCGACGAGCCCACCCAGGACTTGCGCTGCATCGCCGGCGAAAAGCGGATGCACGACCACGCAATCCGGTCGCGCGAACCCCATGCCGACCAGCTGGCGCGCCGCCTCGGCGAGGGTCCGGCCGGATGAGGCGATATCGTCGACCAGCACCGGCTGGCGATCGAGAAACGCTGGGGCATTCGGAATCGAGATGGTGACGTCACGGTCGCCGGACCGGATTTTCTCGCACACGAGAAACGGAGCATCGGCATCGGCCGCCACCTGCGAGACCCACTGTTCGCTTTCCAGGTCCGGACCGATGATCAGCGGACGAGCGACATTGCGCTTGATCCACGAGGCCAGAAGTGGCGCGGCATGAACAACCTGGGTCGGGATGCGGTAGATTTCCGACAACGCATGATAGCGATGGAGATGCGGATCGACCGTCACCAGCCAGTCGAGATGGCGGGACAGAATCGCGGCAAAGGTTCGCGACGTCACCGCCTCGCCGGCATGGAAGCGTATGTCCTGGCGCATGTAAGCGAGGTAGGGGGCGACGAGCCCGATCCTGCGAGCGCCCAGATCGCGCGCGGTGTCGGCTGCGAACAGCAGCGGCAACAGCTTGGCGTCCGGATGATCGAGACTCGACAGCAGGATGACCTCGCGGTCGCTGACGTCGCTTACGACCCTGAGATAGGTTTCCCCGTCAGGAAACTGACGATGCTCGATCGTGCCGACCTCTGCATCGAGCGCGGCGGATAGCGGCTGTGCCAGGGCCTCGCTGCCAGGCAGCGCGAACAGCACGGGACGGTTCATAGCGCTTCAATCCCGAAGATCGGCCCGTCGCTCACCGCATAGGCCGCCGCATAATCGAGCTCGCCCGGGCTCTCGGCATGAATGGTGCACAAGGGAGCCCCGGCATCCACCATCTGGTTCAGCCGACACTGCAGCGCGACGCCGGCGGCCTTGGCCATCGGCGCGCCGGCAAGCTTCGCGACCGTCGCGAGCTTGCGATTGTCGATACTCACCAGGCGGCCGCTATAGGGAGCGATCATATCCTGTTGGAACCGGGCGACCGGTGGAGCCCGCATGCCGCCCTGCGCTTCGCAGATACGTTGGAACTTGGCCCAGGCCCGGCCGCTTTCGAGGCACGCCCGCGCACGCGCATAGCCTTCGCCGGCCGGGGCTGCGTCCGCGAGCTCAAGCAGTCCTCCCGCCAGCTCGCAGGCCCGGTGGGCGAGATCCTCGGCGCCCGGCTGCCCCTGGAGCACGGCAAGGATATCCTGCGCCTCGAGCGCCGGACCGATGCCCCGTCCGATCGGCTCGGCGCCGGGGCCGCGCATCACGCGCGTGCGAAGCCCGAAGGCTTGGGCGACAGAGCTCAGCGCCCGCTCGAGCGTGTCGGCGGCATCGGCTCCGCGTACCTTGGCGGTCGGCCCGACCGGGATGTCGATGACCAGATGGGTCGCACCGGCCGCGATTTTCTTGGACAGCACCGAGGCGACCATCTGCCCGACGGCATCGATATCGAGCACCCGTTCCACGCCGATGATCACATCGTCGGCAGGGCTGAGGTTGACGGCGCCGCCCCAGGCGATGCAGCCGCCTTCGCGCTCGACCACCTTGCGGATTGCGGAAACGTCGAGGTCGACAGGTGCCAGCACCTCCATCGTGTCCGCCGTGCCGGCCGGCGAGGTGATCGCCCGCGACGATGTCTTGGGCATGATCAGGCCCTCCGCGGCCATGATCGAGACGATGATCGGCGTGGTGCGATTGCCCGGCAATCCACCGACGCTATGCTTGTCGACGATGACCGTTCCGGGCCACTGCAATCGCTCGCCGACATCGACCATCGCCCTGGTCAGGCTGATCGTTTCGTCCGTATCGAGCGGGACCGCTGAGCAGGCCGTGACGAATGCCGAGAGATGGACATCGCTATAGCGTCGCTCGGCGATGTCGGTGATGATCGCTGAAAAAGCCCCGTCACTGAGACGATTGCCATAGATACGCCGACGCACTTCGGCGAGCGAGGCGAGAGGCTGGGCGTGCGCGATCTCGACCGGATCGCCCTCGCTGACGCCGAGCCGCTGCCATGCGGATTCCGAGAGGCCGATCTCGCCGGGCGCTGGAGTCTCCGCGGAACTGTGCAGCAGCGAGACGACGATTTCCCGCCCGCCGGCGCGCAGCGCGACCTGCGCGCGGGACGCAAGACCTTCCGAGCGGCAGACGGGACAGTCGTGGCGCATGACCGCGATCAGATCGCTACCGGCACCCGACAGGCCGATGCGGCGTGCCCGCAGCGTCGTCGCGACAGACTCTGCTTCGGCGTTCTCGATGATCCCGGGCTTCACGCGAGCATGCCCCAGCTACCCAGCGCCGGTACGCTGCATGCCCAGCCCAGTTCCTCCGAGACACGCTTCGCCAGGACGTGGGCGCCGGTCGGCTCGCCATGGGTGACATAGACGTGGCGCGGGGCCTCGTGCAGCGAGCCGAGCCAGCGCATGAGCTCGTCGCTGTCGGCATGCGCCGAGAGCATCGTCAGGTTGGCGACCTCGGCTTCGACCGGGATATACTCGCCGTGGATCTTGATCGTCCGGGCGCCGCCGATCATGGCGGCGCCGCGGGTGCCCGCCGCCTGGAAGCCCGAGAAGAGGATGAGGTTCTTCCCATCCGGCGCGAAGCGCTTGAGATGGTGGAGCACGCGGCCGCCCGTTGCCATTCCGCTGGCCGAGATGATGACCTTTGGGGCGGGGTTGGCGGTGAGTTCCTTGGATTCCTCCACTTCGCGCACATAGTGCGCGACGCTGCACGCCGCTTCGCACTCGGCGCGGGCCAGGCGATGCTCGTCCATGAAATCGCACATCAGCCCGCTCGCGTTGATCGCCATCGGGCTGTCGAGGAAGATCGGGATGTCGCGGAGGCGTCCCTGCGCGCGCAGACGCGAGAAATGATAGAGAAGCGACTGGACCCGTCCCACGGCGAAGGCCGGGATCACCACCGTCCCTCCTCTCTCGACGCATCGTTCGACATGATCTCCAAGCGTCTTTGTCGGATCGACCTGCTCGTGGCGCCGATCGCCATAGGTCGATTCCACCAGGACATAGTCGGCGCGCGCGGGCGGCTCGGGATCTTTCATCACCGAATCGCCGTAACGGCCGATGTCGCCTGAGAAGAGGATTGTCCGCCCCTTCCAGTCGATCTCGATCGACGCCGCGCCGAGGATGTGGCCGGCGCGATGATAGCGCACCCTGATGCCGTCCGTGACTGCATGCCACGCTCCGAACTCGATCGGCCGGAAGAGCTGCAATGCCAGACGCGCGTCAGCCTGGGTGTAGAGCGGCAGCGCCGGCTGGTGCCTGGAGAAGCCGTGCCGGTTGGCGAACTCCGCATCCTTTTCCTGCAGATGACCGCTGTCGGGAAGAAGGAGCTCGCACAGGGCCGCGGTCGCCCGGGTGGCAAGGACGGTACCGTCCCAGCCCAGGCGCGCCATGCGCGGTAGCGCGCCCGAGTGATCGAGATGAGCGTGGGTCAGCAGGACTTGGCCGACATCGGCGACTTCGGGTGGAATTGGCGCCCAATTAAGGCGGCGCAGATCCCTGGGTCCTTGAAACAGGCCGGAATCGACAACGATCTGAGTTTCACCATCGTCCACCAGATAACGCGACCCTGTGACCGTTCCCGATGCGCCGAGAAAGGCGACGCCGAGACCATCGGCCGGGCGCTTGGCCAGATCGATCCTTGCTTCGCGCTCAAGGACGGTCACGCCGGACTGGTTGCGGGAATGGTGCCGTTTCTTTCTCTTGTGCATGGACGCGGGCCTGCCTCTCACGATTATGTTCGTGAGCGCAGCATTGGTTCGCGGACGCCGCACGCCTATACGCAAAAGCCGCAGCACGACTGCTGCTCCCCGGCAGCTGCGTCGCGCGAACGCCGGTGGCCGATCCGATCGATCACCTTACCCATGCTTGCGCGATGTCCGGCGGACTTCGGTCTCTACTTATACCTTGCTCCTTGGACTCGAGCCTATGCAGGCTGGACGTTGACTAGAAGAGAACGGCATATGGGCGAACATGACCATCGCATGCGCAAGCGCGGCAAGATCGTTCTGATCGGCTTCCTGCTCGTCGCCAGCTTCTTCCTCATTACCGAGCATACCGCGCACTTCCTGGGTGTGCTGCCCTATCTCATCCTGCTCGCCTGCCCGCTCATGCACCTGTTCATGCACCACGGCCAAGGTGGGCATCAGCATGGCCATGAGCCCGGCCAGGCACCCGCCGGCTTGCCGGCCAATCCCAACGGCCGCATCGAAGGAGAGTCGCGATGACGCACGCCGACTATGGCTATGGTCTGTGGGGGCTCGCGCTGGTCAATGCCGCCGTTTTCATCCTCTTTGCGTTCAGCTTCTTCAAGCCGGCAACGCGGCGCGACTGGCGCAGCTTCGGCGCGTTCAGTGCGTTCATCGTCGCGCTCTTCGCCGAAATGTATGGCTTCCCGCTCACCATCTTCCTGCTGTCGGGGTGGCTCCAGTCGCATTTCCCCGGCGTCGACTGGTGGAGCCACGATGCCGGCCACCTCCTGGAGATGATGTTCGGCTGGAGGGTCAACCCGCATTTTGGCCCGTTCCATCTTGCCAGCTTCGTGCTGATCGGCACGGGCTTCTGGCTGATCTCGGCCGGATGGGCGCCGCTTCACGCAGCCCAGCGCGTTCACAAGCTCGCGACGACGGGAATCTATGCCAGGGTCCGCCATCCGCAATATATCGGGTTCATCCTCGTGATGCTCGGTTTCCTGGTGCAATGGCCGACGTTACTTACGCTCGCCATGTTCCCCGTGCTGGTCGTGATGTACATCCGGCTAGCCCGGCATGAAGAGAAGGCGGCGCTCGCAGAATTCGGGAATGAGTATCGCGACTATATGGCACGAGTGCCAGCCTTCGTTCCCCGGCTAACGCCTCGGCCCGCGCGTCCTGTCCGTTCATCCACGCCCTTGGAGAGGCAAGGCGCGGCTCGATCGGGGGCGGAACAGGCTTTAGCCAAAAAGCACGATTGGCCGCGCCGAGGCTGAGGGGTTGGGCGTCGGGGTGCGTATTACATTCGAGCGATGGAGCTTACGCCGATCGCCATCGCATCACGGCACGTTGATTTGAGATGCGGCCCACGCTCGTTTCGGCGGATCGCACGGAGGGAAATCTGTTATGCCTTTCGATGCGACGTTGTTCATCAAAACTCGGATTGCGCCGGCCGTCGAAAGGTGCACCCGCGCCCCGAAACAGTCTGCCGTCAGCCGGATGAACACATGCCGAGGCGCCCTTAACCTCCGCTTGGAACTAACGCTCTCGCGGCTCGCACTCTCGTCTCAACACTTTTTCCGTAGCGGATAACCAGCCCCTCTGCCGCACCAGGATCGGGTGCTGCGGAAGATCTGGCGCAGTCCCGCCGCCTCCTTGATGTTAAGAGAGTAATTGGATGGGTATCGAGACACAGAGCCAAGTTCATCGATCAATAGACCCCGCTGCAGCCGACGCGATATTTCAAACCCTGAGCGCACGTTGGGTGTTGCACATCCTGGTAGCGCTGAGCAAAGACGATCTCCGCTTCACGTGCCTTCGCCGAGAGATACCGAGCATCAGCGCCAATGTGCTTACGGTCCGCCTGAGGGAACTGGAAGCGGCATGTCTGGTCTCGAGGACGACTTCGCCGCCACCGGATTCCTATCAACTTTACGGACTGGGGCCGTTGGCACATGGGTTGCGACCGGCGCTGCAACATCTGGAGCAATGGAGGATACAGCTCGGTGTATTCGGCAAGACCTAGAGCTCCGATGATTCCATCGTGGATCGGAGTCGATTGCCGCGCCTGCGGAATGCTCGCCGCCCGTCACTCAATGCTCGGGGAGAAGGACCGCCGCAACCTCGCGATAATCGACAGGGTGGATGCGGTCTTTTGATTGAAAGCGCGCAAGATCCAGGGTTTCATCGCCAAACGTCACCGCGATCGAGTTTATGAGATAGGCGCGCGTCCGTGAATATGGCAGGATCCAGATCGCTCGCTGGGTGGGAATATTTTGGCGAAGTCTGGTAAGTTTGAGTGCCAGCAGCCGGCTCGGCTCATCATTCGACCCGACAGCGAGCAGCGTGGTCCCGTAGAACTTGTTCGGGGTTCGCCAGGACAATATCTGGCTGACCGTCGCCCGCTCCTCGACCAGCTTATCACATTGCCCGGCATATCGGTCACCGATCGCCCGTGACATTCCGACACCGATGCTGTCGCCAATGATAAGGCACGCGAACATCGAACATCCTAATAAAGACAGGTTTCAGGGCCACCCGCCTCGCCCGTCATCGACCGTGCAAGTGAGCCAGCACCTCTTAGTCTTTCATGGGCAGAACGCGCGCTGCAAGCGCTGAAATATCGGCTTCCCCAAGAATGTAGGAGGCGCCCGTTTCGGAAAAGAATAGTTGTACGCGCTCTTCCTCTGCGGTGGGCGGGCAGATTGGCGCCGTAGAATGACTGTCACTCCAGGAAGCGTCGACAAACTGAACAAGCTCAGACCAGGCCTTGATACCGTCGTCGTGAATCGTGATGCGTTCCCGTCCACGAAATAGGATAACAAGCACTGATACCTGCATGATACCTTAACGGTTGATGTGTATGGTCGATGGCTTGGCACGGTCCTCAGGCTCCTGACCGTGGTAGGCCGAGTACAGGCCGAGATCGCCGAAAATCGTCTCCGATTTGGAGCGATGCTGCATTATCGGTCGCTTCCCCTCGTGAAGGGAAGGGTGTTTGTGAGCCATGGAAGATGGCGGGAACGAGACCATTCCGTCGAATGTTACAAGCAAAGCGGATGGAGATTTGTGGATCGTGGCACATCTTTCGGCCGTGGAACTTCACAACTGGATCGCGCTCTATGCGGCGGCAGGGGTCTGCTGCGCGCTCGGGATGATCATGTCCCTGGGGCTCATTCTCGTCCAACTTTACCGCGAGCAGGCGTGGGCAACGCTCACTACAGGGCGCGGCCTTCTCCTTTTCATCCCTAATACCTGGTGGCGATGGCAGAAGCTCTACCTGCTTTCGACCCCGGTAACGCTTGGAATTGTGGGCGCCTTCGCCACGACATTGGCCTGGACTTAGCGCCATGCAGTCTAGTTAAGTCGGTGCAGCGCTTCGGCGATGAGCCGCGCGACCTGATCATCCTCAACATCCCTCGGGGTGATCGGAAGGGCGGGGGCGATCTGCTCGAGTGCCCGCTGCGTAGCCGGCGTCGATCCGATGCCAGCGTTACGAGGCATTGCCTGGATCACAAGCTGTCGGATTTCGCCCGTCGCCTGCGAGCGCGCTTCTACAAGAAAATCCGGCCGACAGGCCCCGAGCGGGGTCAGACGATCAAAGATCGGCTTCTCGAGAGCCAGATCGACGCCTTCGCGTGCGAGAACGCGCCTTGAGCGGAGAAGCGCTTGCAGCACTGCCCGCTCGAAATTGCTCTCGACCGGTATGAACCGCACGCCCGAATAGATTGGTTGGGCATAGGCACGCAGGGGCGCATAGCCGTGAGCTTCTGGATACTGTCCTATTACAACAATGACGAGATACGGCCCCTGGATCGAATTGTCGCGCACCGAGGGCGACTGGACGCGATTCGCGACGTCGATCGGCTCCGAACCGGCCGGGAAGATTGTCGAGCCCTGAAATGCCTTGGCAAAGAGGGCCAGAAACCCTTGCGGAGCGTGTCCGCGTGGCCATCGACGGCCGAGTTCGCGAATGCCGGCAAGGGCCCTTCTGCTGTGCAGGGCGTCCCCATGTGTCCAGAGCACTCGTCCCAGCTCGATGCCTGGCGCCACCTCAATCTTTGCCGCCGCGCGCGTAAGCGCCCTGAATTCCTCGCCGATCGTCCGCTCGGCGGTATCCTCCGAATATGGCGCCACCAAGTGCAGGCTAGCATTGTTCATCAAGCGCCAGAGCAGTCTTGCCAGCCGCGGTATGGACGCGTTGCGCGTGCGATCGTCACTCGCGTCGTTATCGGGGCGCTGTGCCAGCTTCTCCGGCGCAGGGCGGAGCACCTCAAAATAGCCGACCGGGGGATCGGCCGGCGTCAGCGGGTTGCGGGTCTGGGTGATGCGGTTGGTGACTTGGTCGCGGAAGAAGGGGCAAGTGGCGACGTGCTCCGGTCGTTTGGCGCTGGTGAGGCGACGCAGATAATAGGTCTCGGCCTCCGATAGAAATGCCGGCGTAAGAACAGGCGGAGTGCAATCGACACCGAGACAGTCGCAGGCAAGCCATTTGCCGCCGATGCGCGCCTGCTGCACCAAGGTGATTCCAGCATCCTCATCTTGGCGTGAGCCTTCGCCGACATACCAGCGGATCAGCGCGGATTGAAGCGTTGGGGGCAAGGGAATACGGGCGCCACCGAGCCCGCTGCTGTGTCGGTCAATCAACCACATGAGGCTGCCAATCGAAGCATAGTCGATAAATGCTTTCCCAGCTCGGCTCGGTTGACAACAAGAAACGGTTCGATCTCCACTTCGGTGATTGGTCAATCGGAGGTCGTTATGAGAGCGATACTGCTAATAAGCGCTGCCCTGATCAGCGGATCGTGCGCGACGGAAGCGGGTGCGCGTCCAAGCGAAAAATCCTCGAGAACGGCCCAAGTCATCGTGATGTCGACGGCGGCGGCGCCTACCAAGCGCCAAGGCGGGATCCCGCTGACGACCGGGACAGATCCGGATGGCGGCGAGCTCGTCCAGACGCTGGCTTCGGCACCGCTTCCTCCCGCGTTTAAAACGCATGATCTGAGCCGGCGCTGGGTAGCCTTTGAAATGGCCAGCAGCTTTGCTGCATCCGCTTTGCCGGTCGCAACCGAGACAAGGGATTTAGATCCATTCGCGCATGTCGGCGTCGCCACGATCCCAACCGATTCCGGCTTGTCGGCGGCTCCGATTGCCATCCCACAATGGATGAACGGGGGGGCGGCATTTGCGACCGCCCCCCGACGCATTTCGGCTCGCTGTCCCGCGTACGGCTATCAACCTGCCGGGTTTCTCGATGCAGGCACCGAGCTGAGACGGTCCGGCTACTATGGGATGATGAGCAGCATCGCCTGTGAATATGGAATACCGGTCGGCCTGTTCGACGCGATGATCATCAGAGAAAGCCGGTACGACGCGGGCGTCTTTTCCCCAAAAAGGGCATTTGGGCTGACACAGCTCATGCCCGACACTGCGGCGGGGCTTGGCGTGAATCGCTATGATGTCGAGCAAAATCTCCGCGGTGGCGCTCTCTATCTGCGTCAGCAACTCGACAGGTTCGGACAGGTGCATCTGGCGCTGGCGGCCTATAACGCCGGTCCGGGGCGGATCAGGAACGGAGCCTTGCCCAGGATCGCCGAGACACAGGCCTACGTCGAAAACGTCCTGCTTAACTGGCGCCGCTTGCTGGGATTCACGCCACCGAATTTGTCCCAGGACGTGAGGGCTTTGTCGGTCTTGCAAAGGCCGACGATAGCCCGAGCGGCGACGGTCACGTCATATTAGGGAGCAGCGGCTCAAACAAGTCCGTCGCCATTGCCGACATCCAGAGCAGAAGGCTCAGCGTTGATATGTGGGCAAGATGAGCGCGTCTCGCCATGACGGCACCCACCTCTTTGACCAGTTTCTCCACAACGGCCTGCCGCAGCGGGCCAGCCCATTCCTTGCGCACTTCGGTCCCGTCCATGCCCTCTATCTCGTCGAGCGCAGCCACCAGCATCGACGGCAGACCCTCGAAGAGTTCCGCGAGCATCGCGATTGATGTCTGGAAACGCTCGTCAAGGAAGAGCTTTGGATTGCGATAGGTCTCTACGGCGATGATGGCTTGGATGATATTGATGTCCAGCGCGTCGAGGATCTGCTGGAATTCAAATAGATACATGGCTGCCCGTTTGGCGGGATCATGATGAAGCAACAGTCCTAAGCGGGTCTTGCTGATACCTGTCTTGAGCGCCAGCTTACGCTGTCCGATGCCATGCTCCGACATCGCTTCAAGGATCAGCGGGATGAAGTCCCGCTGATCGGCGCCGGCTGAACAACAGCCTTCGTCCGAGGCCTCGATATGGGCAAAGGATGACAAATTACCGTCTCCTGTTGCACGTTCGGTATGAAACGAAACACAGGGGCAGCTACTAATCAACCCTCGGCATGGATGTGCGGTTACGATCAGCGTGGCCGTTAACTATCTGAATGGGACCACGTTATCTGGCGGATCGTCGTCGCCGGCGGGCTGTGAGGAGGAGACGCAAGCGGAACTATCCAGCCCAATTCTCTGAAGTATTTTCGCCGCCTTCTGATCGACAATGTAAAGAAACAGCATGATCGAGAGGGTGTCGCCCAAGCTGATCTCAGAGCCTAAGCCCTCCGAAATAAGACGTTTTGCTGCATCGAGGCTGTCTGCGCTCGACTTCGTGATTGTGAGATCGATGCGGATATCACCGGTAGTGGGTATTGCCGACAGATGATCGCGAATTGTCCTCGGATCGTGGGACTCCAGCGCACAAGGTAAGTGGACACGCGCCGCCAACAGGCTCTCAAGGGTCTGGTAGCATCGGGTCTCGTTCGAGCGGAGGCGCAGGCTCTCCGTCGTCAGATTGAACAGGTGCTCCGAAATGTTGAGCGCGAGCGTGCACTGATCTCCCGTCATCGAACCTGCACCAGGCTGTCCTTCATCAGCATGTCTTGAGTGCTCATATCGTCGACAAGAATTCTGCCCGGCCGACGGGAATTCACCGACTCCGGTTAGCGAATCTAACCTGAGCCATCGATGACGGCAATTATCAGCGCATATGCCGACTCGGGAAGTGGCCTGCCCCGGAAAAGGGGGCGGCTTGCCCCGACGTCTGGGGCATTGTGCCCCGCAGGCAGGGGCATGCCGCCCCGCAAGGCGGGGCGCCTCCTTGAACCGTTCAAGATTCTTTCGCGAGTCGAACATGGTTGGGGGGAAGTTCGTTGCCGCCCGCCGTTTGACCTGACCACCTTTTGATTGGGCGCGGATCAGTCGCGTTCCGTTTGAAGGGAAACTCTCATGCAGACTGTCCTCAAGTACAGCGGTCGTGCGGAGCTGGCGGTTCTCGCCCTCATCGCACTGGTGATCGCGCTGCTTCTTCTTGCCGGACCGGCCTTCGCCGGTGCCGACACCACGTTCGATACCGCCCTGACGAAGTTCACCGACTTCCTCGAAGGGTCGGGCGGCAAGATCATTACCGTCCTGTCGCTCGCCGGCGGCATCGTCGCGCTGGCATCGGGCCGCTTCTCGATGGGCCAGATCGCAATTCCGGTCGGCGTCGGTGTGGGCGCCGGGACCGGCATTCCGATCGTCACTTCCACCGTCACCGCAACGATCTGAACAGTCCAAGGGGCGGCCGGAATAGCAGATTCGGTCGGCCTGCGGGGGAGGGTGGTGTTATGGCCGCGGACAAGTACGTCATTCCGTCTCATCTGGATGATCCTGAGCTAATCGGGCTGTGGACGCTGGATGAGTTCCTGGCGATGGTGATTCCATTCGTCTGGGGTATCCTGTCTCAGCATATCCTTATCGGCATGTTGCTTGCGGGCGCTGGCTGGTGGGGACTGAAGAAGGCTAAGGCAGGGCGGGCGACCTCCTGGCTGCTGCACATGGCCTATTGGCATCTTCCGGCCGGCTTCACCGGCATGAAGGCCACGCCACCCTCCTATCTCCGGTTGATGGCGGGTTGAGATGGAGATTTCCTACACCCACGCCCAAAGCCAGCGAATCCTCAAACAGCGCAATATGCTGGTGGTCATTGCCGGCATCCTGGGTGCCCTTTGCGCGATCTTGGCGCTCATCACAGCTACTCGCGACCGTGAGGTGGTCCTTCAGCCAATTCTTGGATCCCCGCTGGTCGTGAACAGCGCCGGCGTGAGCCGAGAATATCTTGAACTGGTGACGCGCGACACGGCCGTGCTGACGCTCGACCGCAGCCCGGCGAATCTCGAATACTGGATGAAATCGGTCCTCGATATCACCGCGCCTAGCGCGCAGGGGAAGATCCGCGCCGACCTCATGAAGATCGTGAACGAACAGCGCGGATCATCGATCGCGCAGTTCTTCACCATCCAGCAGATGGAAATCGACCCGAAGAACCTGTGGTCGACCGTTACGGGCGATCTCCACACGATCGTCGGCAACAAGGTCGTCGCCAACGAACGTCGAACCTTCCGCTTCGATTGGCAATACTCCGGCCTGTCGCTGAAGCTTGTCGGCTTCGGAATGGTGACGACCGGCAAGGAAAAGGATCAGTGATGTCGGTCTATGCGATCGGCAGCGCCGCAGTCGGCGTTGTCTTCCTCTCCCGCGTCTACTGCGTGTTGAGCCGTTGCTTGGGCGCCGGGCTGGTGGCGTTGAGCTTCGTCCTGCTCGCCTCGCCGGCATGGGCGGATCAGACCGTCATGGCGGCGGATGGCAGCCAGGTGGACTGTGCCGCCTCGGCGAAGGATCTCACCAGGATCAGCCTTGTCGAAGACGAATTCGCATCGGTCTCGAAAATTTCGACAGGCAACCCGCAGGACGACTTCTCGGTCGTGAACGAGCCCGTGCGCGGAGATATCTACCTGTCTGTGCCCGATGGCTTCACCCGTCCGGCGCTCTCCTTCTTCGCCACGAGCAAGCGCGGCTATGTCTACAAGATCGTCTGCCGGATAGCTGGCGATCAGGCGGTGCAGCTGTTCATCTCGAACCCCGCGATCGCCAAAGCGAAGTCCGACGAGAATGGCACGCCAGAGGTGGCGGTCGCCGCCAACCCGCAGGAGGCCGCCGTCGAGCTCGTCCAGGCCATGTATTCGAACAGTGTCGCCGACGGCTACCAAATGCGCCAGCGCACGCTGCGGCCGGTCTACGTTGGCAACCTCAAGGTCCAAATGATCGCTGAATATCGGGGGTCGGCTCTGACCGGGCGGGTGCTGCGCATCGAGAACCGCGGCCCTGAACCCATCACGTTGAGCGAGGCGACGGTCGCGCCGACCAGTGCGCTCGCCGTCTCGATCGCCGAGCCGAAGCTCGATCCTGGGAAGGTCACGACGGCCTATCTCGTCTCACAAACCGGGAGGCAGTGACATGGCCTGGACCGATTTCCTCAAGCGCAAGCGCGAGCCCCTCGATGGTGGTGATGAGAATCCGGAGGGGGTTTCGCCGATCGCGGCCGATCTCTCTGCGAACGAAAGCGTGCGGAAGAAACAGCGGATGCTTCTCGCCGGCGTAGCCGGGGTCGGGCTCGTTGCATCATCCTTCTGGATCTTCGGGGACGACGACAAATCGAACAGCGCCGACAGCGACGAGACGGCCAAGGTCCAGGTGTCAACCAAGGACATGGTCAACAAGAACCTCAACCAGCAGGAGTGGATGGCGCTCTCTGAGAACCAGATGCAATCGGTCGAGAACCAGCTGAAATCAGTCAACGGCCAGCAGCAGCGTATGGATCAGCTCTCGCAGCAGATCGAGCTGTTGAAGGGCGAAAACCAAGCTATGCGCGCGGATGGCTCCCGCGTTCTTTCTGCCTACCAGCAAGAGAATGAAGCGCTGCGTCGGGAAGTTGCCGCCGCTCGCACTGCGCCGCCTCCCGCGCCCGGGCCCAGCGCGATGTACGGACCAGGCGGAACGCAGGCCTATCAACGTCCGGATAGCCCAGGCGCCCCTGGTGCCGGTCGCGCGATGCCGATGGCGGCCAGCGCGGAGGTAAAGTTGGTGAGCTTCCAGACGGCCGACACAGGCAATGCGACCCGTGTGGCAAAGGGAACGACGACGTTCAGCGACAGCATCAACTATTTGCCGCCGAACAGCTTCGCGAGCGCCAAGGTGATCGTTGGGGTCGATGCAAGCGCGGGGGTGAACAGCCAGACCGATCCGCTGCCGGTGGTGCTGCGCGTCACTGGCCCGGCGCGCTCAGTCTATCAGAACGGTCGGCTCCTCACGACGAAGATCGAAGGCTGTCTCGTCAACGGCGCCGCGCGCGGCGAACTTTCGAGCGAGAAGGTCTACGTCAAGCTGCAAAAAATGACCTGCCCCCAGCCTGGTGGGCGCTACGCGGTCTCGGAGGTGAAAGGCTTCATCGCGTTCGGAGGCAAGACCGGCGTGCGCGGCCGGGTAGTGAGCCGCGAAGGATCACTGGCGATGCAAGCCTTCCTGGCCGGTCTGGTCAGTGGCGGCGGCAATGCGCTCAACACTGCCTTCAATCAGCCGCTCGCAAGTATCAGCACCGACGGAGAAGGGGGCCTCAATCGCACGCCGAACTTCGGCAGCGTGGGTTTGCGCGCGCTCGGCGGCGGCGCCGCTGAGTCCGGCAAGGACGTCTCGAAATATCTGATCGAGCGCGCTGAGCAATATCAACCCGTCATCGAGATGCCGACCGGCATCGACGTGGAAATTGTCTTCTTGGAGGGTGTCTATGTCCGCAACTGATCGTTTGCGAAAGCTCCGCGCGCTCGCGCGTCCAGCCCCAGTCGTGGCGGCGATAGGCGCACTCTGCATCGCCGGAATTGCCCTTGCAGCTGACGTGGCCGGCAAGGACGAAGCCAAGGTCAGCCTTCTCCTCAAAACGAGGCTTCCCAAGACCCCGCTTACGAAGGTTGACTGCGAGAAGATCGACGGCCTGTGCGAGGTAACGGCCGGCGCAAATCTCTTCTACGTCAATCATGGTGCGCGATATCTGATCATCGGCCGTGTCTACGATATGGAGACGCGCCAGGACCTGACAGCGGCCCGGCTGCTGGAAATCAACCCGGATATGCTTGTGGGAGGGGCCGCCAAGGCGAACGCCGTGGCCGCCGAAGGGGGAGAAGCCGACGGGGCGACGACGCCTGTCGGTAAACCAGGGAAAGTGACCGCGCCGGTGCGGCCGGTTGTTCTGAACCTGTCGGGTCTTCCGTCTGATGGCGCGATCGTCTGGGGCAATCGCACCGCGAAGCAAAGCGTCACGATCTTCACCGATTTTCGCTGCGGCTATTGCAGGGCGCTGACGAACGTGTTGCGCGGCATGGATGTGAAGGTCGTCGAGCGGCCGATCTCCGTTCTTGGCAGCCGGGATATCGCGGATCGTGTCTATTGCTCGAAGAATCAGGAGCAGGCGCTGCACGCCGCCTATGCCGGTGAGCCGTTCAAGGGGCCGACGGCGTGTGACACCAAGGGACTCGACGCCAATGAACGGTTCGCACGCGAGCATGGACTCAACGCGACGCCGATCATCGTTCGAGGCGATGGTGCCGTGCTTGAGGGGTATCGGCCAAAGGAATTCCTCGAAGCCTGGCTGCGGGGAGGCCAGTCGTGAAGGCGGTGCGGCTCGATCGGGCACCGTTGCTTCGCGGCTCGACAGCACTAGCGGCGCTCAGCCTTCTAGGAGGATGTGCGACCTTCGGCAGCAATGTGAAGGGGAGCTTCTCGTGCGCCGCGCCGGACGGTATCTGCGCACCGTCAGCTTCGATCGACGACCGGGCGCTGGCCATGATCGCGGAGCAGGGTGCAGTTGGCGACCCCTCGCCAGCGAGCGGGCCGCCCCGCCGCCTCTCGTCAAAGCCGTCCCGCACAGCGTCGTCCAGTCACGTAATTCCGGTCTCGCCACTCGATGCTCGCCGCACGCAAGAGCGCGTGCTGCGCATCATTTTCCAACCCTATATCGATGAGCGTGGTCGGCTCCATGAGGCGAGCGCGATCCATGCGGTGGTCCAGAGCGGAGAGTGGCAGCAGCAGGTGCTGGCCGACGCGACATCGATCCCGGATCGCAACGCCATCGCGGCTGGCCCGCAACCGGAATCGCTCGCCGATGCCGTAGATCGCGCAGACCTCGCGACGATCGAGGCCGGGGGCATGGATCCCAATCTTCCCGATCCTGCGGTCGTCGCCGCGGCGCGCGCTCGGCGCATCGACCCGGTCAAAGCGATCCAGAACGACGTTGCGGCCCGCCTAGCCCCCAAGGCGGGCCGCACACCAACGCCCATCCCAAGGGAGATCGGCAAGAGGCAAGCGGAGACCCGAAGTGTCGATGGAGCGGCGCAAGCGATCCCAGCCTCTAAGCTGAAAGTCGACGGTTCGTCGACGCCGCCTGTATCCGACGCCGCCGCCGTACCTGTATCCGCTCCGAAGACGACGGTCGGCGCTGAAGCGCTGTCCCGGATCAAGGCCTCTCCGGCATTCCACGAACGGGCTGCCCAAGCGGAGAGCGACGCGCGAGCTGCCGGTCAAACCGGCGGCGTTCCTGCAACGAACGTCAAGGCGCAGCCGACAATCGGCGCGGCGGGTTTCCCTGCCGTGGTGCCGGAGGATAAATGAAATGGCACGCGGCTTTCTGGATGAGCTGTTGTCGGGCATCTTCGGAGACACCAAGCGGCCCGACGTGCAGCGTCCGGACCTCTCAATCCCGATGCTGGCGCACTGGCTGCCTTATCGCAGCTATGATCCCAAGACGGGAATCTTCTATAACAGCGCGTCACGGGGTTTCGTCATCGAAGCCGCGCCACTCGTGGGAGCCGACGAGCGCACCGGCGAGATCCTGTCGCAATTTATGTCCGAAGGCGTCCCGGCGCCTGGATGTCTTCAAATCCATCAATGGATGTCGCCGCGCATAGGAGAGCGCCTGTCCAAGTGGTATGTCCCGCGCTACTCGGCGCGCGGCGTCTATGAACGGATGGCAAAGCATCGGGTCGATTTTCTCACGGATGGCGTCTGGGAATCGCTCTCGGCCGATGCACCCTTCTGCCTGCGCAATCACCGCGTCGCGATCTCCTATTCAACCCCGGAATCATCCTCCATAACGGTCGAACAGATCGTCTCGCTGATGGACGGGCTGATTTCCGCGCTCCAGTCGGTGAACGTCGCGGCGCGCAGGATGGATCCCGTAGCCCTTATCGGGTGGATCGACGACATTACTTCTCCAACGACAGCGGCCGGCGAGGACGCCGTCAGCTACAACCCCCTCGATCCCATCGCCGATCAGGCAATCCGCCGAGACATCGAACTGCATATCGAGCCGGACCGGATGCTGCTGCGGACCGAGCGCTTTCGGCCGACGGGCAAGACGTTGAAGGGCGCGCCGGAGATCGGTGAGATTTATCCGGACGTGTTCGACGTGCGCTCCTTCTCGGTGCGCAATCTCCCGAGCCGTTGGGCGCCGTGGGATGTGACGCGGCTGATCGGCGACATGTTCACCGACAAGCTGCGCATGCCCTGTCCGGTCGCGACCAATCTTTGCATCGAGTTTCCCGACCAGCAGGCCTCAACCAACAAGGCCAGCTACAAGTTCATGCGCACCACCAGCCTGGCCGATTCCAAGTCGTCGCGATTTCTGCCTCAACTCCGCGAACAGTCGCAGGAATGGCGCTACGTCAACGAGGAAATTCGACAAGGCCGCAAGCTCGTGCGCGTATTCTTCAGCGCCACGTCATTCTCGCCCAAAGGGCAGGGCGACAGCAACGAGCGCGTCCTGAAATCGATCTACCGAGCCGCAGGCTGGGACCTGCTCGATGATCGATATCTCCAAGTCATGGGTCTGCTTTGCGCGATGCCGATGACGATGGCGAATGGTCTGTCGAAAGATCTTGAACGCATGAAGCGGATGCGCACCCTGCTCACGACGACGGCCGCCAATCTTGCGCCGCTGCAGGGCGAGTATCTCGGCGGAACCATACCGCATTTGCTACTCATCGGCCGCCGCGGCCAGCCCTTCTTCTGGAGCCCATTCGAAAACAGCGCGGGCAACCACAACGTCGCGGTGTTCGGCAAGTCGGGATCCGGCAAGTCGGTGGCGTTGCAGGAGCTTTGCGGCTCATTGTGCGGCGCCGGGGCGCGCGTGGTAGTGATCGACGACGGACGGTCGTTCGAGCATTCGGCGAAGTTGCAAGGCGGCGCTTTTGTCGAGTTCACCATGAGCTCGGGCTTCTGCCTGAATCCGTTTTCAATGATCGACGAAACGCAGGCTGTCGAAGACGAGGATTATCTTCTCGACTGCATGGCGATGCTGAAAGCGATCATCAACCAGATGTCGCGGCATATAAATCTACTCGACGATACGGAACGTGGCCTGATCGACGGAGCGGTGAATCAGGTCTGGGAAGCGCACGGAAGCCGTGGCTCGATCGATCTGGTAATCGAGGCGCTCGAGGCGACAGGGAACGGGCTCGCGGTCAATCTCGCGATCGCGATGCGACCCTTCTCATCCGGCGGAACTTATGGCCGCTTTTTCCAGGGAGAGGTTTCGTTCGAGCTTAAATCTCAGCTCACCGTCTTCGAATTATCCGACCTGTCCGCGCGTGAGGAACTGCGCAGCGTTGTCCTCACGGCGATCATGTTCATGTCGCAGCAGATGATGCGCAAGCTCGATCGCTCGATTCCAAAGGCGCTGCTTCTCGATGAAGCGTGGCAAATGCTCCGTGGGGGTGCGATGGCCGATTTCATCGAGACCTATGCGCGCACATGCCGGAAATATGGCGCCTCCCTCGTCACGGCGACGCAGTCGCTGAACGACTACTACAAATCGGCCGGTTCGATAGCCGCGCTCGAAAACTCCGACTGGTTCGTGATCCTTCAGCAGAAACCGGAGACAATCGCGGACTTCAAGAAGCACGATCGTTTCGAAATGGACGATTATACGGACGCCCTGCTTCGTTCACTGAAGCGTAACGGCTTCGAATATTCCGACATCATGATCAAAGGGCCTGATACCTTGGCTGTTGGCCGTCTGGTGCTGGATCCTTATTCGGCGACCCTCTTCTCTTCGAGCCCCAAAACCTTCGCCGCGATCGACGCGCTCATCGCGGAAGGTTTGAGCATCGATGAGGCGATCGAGCGGATCGCCTTCCCCGACAATCCTGAAAAATGGGTGAGCAGCCTCGTCCCGGCGGACGAGGCTGCCATCGCGGCGGAGTAGCGACGATGGCAGCACGCCCGGACAGCGGAACACATCGACGGATCGTTGGCTTCACCCGGCGCGAATGGCAGAGCACGCTCTATTTCCTGCTGCATGGTCTCGGGTTCCTGGCTTCCACGTTGCTGATCACCTGGGGGCTGTTCTGCCTCTTCTTCCTCGCGATCGGCGGCTTCTCGTTCGATGGCTTCGTCCACCAGCTGAACAATTTCACGACGCGCTACGTCGCCGCCGATCCGGCTCGGACCGGCGCTTTCCTTAACATGTTCGCGATTGCGCACATGATCCTGTCCACCGCCGTCATCGCCTTTCGCGCCGATCGCATCCTGCCTCCGCGCGATGAAGAGGGAGCCTCGCGTCATGGCTGAACAACCTCAACTCGACTTTCCCGTTCCACCCTCTGCGCCTGACGTTCGTGAAGCGAAGCGCAAGATCGGGTTCGGCGGGTTCACTCGCGGCCAGATCTTTCTCGGGCTGGTGCTGGTTGCGACCATCGTCTGGGGGATGTGGGTGACCCGCGCACTAACCCAGTCGAAACAGGAACATATCGTCTCAGCGCGACTTTCGTCGCTGGTGGGCGACTATGTCGAAGCCCAGCGCTACTCGGGTTCGCCGCCCGATCGCGTGCGGGCCGAGATGCAGGCGTTCATGTCATCGCTCGACACCGAGCTGCAGCGTCGTAGCCAAAGCGGTCAGATTGTCCTTGTTGGTGAAGCGGTGCTCACCAAGAACGTGCCGGATATCACCGATAGCCTGAAGAAGGCCGTCTTCGCTGCCGGAGTGCCCGAGCCCAAACGCCTTTCGGTCGAAGAGTTGCAGCGGATGCAGGAGCTGGCAGCAGCGCAGTCCGCAGTGGCAGCATCGCGAGCAGCACCACTGGCGACGCCGGGCGCCGCTGTCGATCCCATGGCTGGTGTAGCGGGCATCGGGCCGCTGGCACCGGTGGCGCCCAATGCACCGTCGCAGCGGGTTCCCGCGCAAGTGTCCGGCGCATCGGTCTCGACCTTCGGAGGTCCCGATGGCAACGGCGGCCAATGAAATCGAGCCCCTGCGCTGGCGGCCGCGGAAGCGTTTATGGGGGGCGCTGGCGGCAGCTGTAATCGGCACCGTCGTGTTTGGTGCGATCAGCGGATGGCGCGACGACCACGTCCTTCTCGTAAATGTAACGGACTCGCTGCCGAACTGGGCGTTTCTCATCCACCGCAAGCAGGTCCCGGCGCGGGGACAGTTCGTCTTCTTCGATCCGCCCCACACCAATCTCGTGCGCCGGCATTTCGGTGCCAAGCCGCAGATGTTCGGTAAAATCGTCTATGGCATGCCGGGCGACGTCGTCGCACACAACGGTTCGGTCGTGACGATCAACGGCAAACCCGTCGGTCGCATGAAGCCGCAGACCAGGGATGGCGAGCCGCTCACGGTAGGCGCCGTCGGCGCTATCCCTGCGGGTTGCTATTATGTCGGCTCGCCCCACCCCGATGGCTTCGACAGCCGGTACGCCGACATTGGCTTCGTCTGCGCGCGCCAGATCATTGGCATTGGGAAGGCTATCCTATGAAGCAGATTCTTGCTGGTGTGGCGGCGGCCGCCATCCTTATCACGGGGGTCGCTTTCGGCATTCCGGTCCGCACCGAGGCGCGTGACTATGGCCAGACCGGTCAGGCCTTTCCTGTGATCGAGCCGGACCTGCTGGCGACGATCGAGACCAGGCTGAAGCGCGCGGAAGCGAGCGGCGAGCTCGCGCGAACCAACGAGATGTTCGTCAAGCGTGCCGAAGCCAAGGTGCGGCGGCCGACGCCTGTCGGCGGGATCACACCAGCGCGCGAGGCGCGGGAATGGGATTTCGATCCCACCGTCCAGGTCGAACATGATGTTCGCGACCAGAAGGGCAACCTCATCGCGGCGGCCGGACACCGGATCAATCCACTCGATTTCGTTGCGATCCGACAGGACCTCGTATTCATCGACGGGGATGACGTCGCTCAGATTGCTTGGGCGACGGCCCGGTACACTGACCTCAACGCCAAGATCATTTTCGTGAGCGGATCGCCGATTGCAGCGATGACAAGCCGAAAACGGCGCTTCTACTTCGATCAGGAGGGCAAGCTCAGCGCGCGATTCAAGATCGAGCATACACCCGCCGTCGTTCACCAGACTGGCCGCGTCATGCGCGTTTCTGAGCACGTGTTGCGTAAAGGGAGGCCAGGCTGATGCCCTTATGGCTCGACCTTCTGCGCACACCTATGGCCGCGCCCGAAACCGCAACGCTCAAACGGATGCGCCTCGTCTGGCAGAGCCTCTGTTTCTCGACCGCGGCCGGTGCTGCATTTTTCGGCCCGATTCACCGCGCGGTCGGCCGCGGCGCATCAGGCGGGATGGCGATCCTCCTGTCTGTCTGCGTCCTTTGGACCGCGTTCTACTTCATCAGGAAGCATAGCGCGGACAGCGCCTACCTCGACACCTTGGGGAATAAGGAATGATGCGCTGGCTCCGCTCTATCGTGACCGCACTTGCGCTCGTTTTGGCCATCGGGGCTTTCGCGCCTCGAGCCGAGGCCGCGCCGACCTGCAATGGCAAGTTTGTCAACCCTATCACGGATGTCTGCTGGTCATGCCTTTTCCCGCTTTCCGTCGGCGCACTGAAGATCTGGCCGAGCAGTCGACCAGATCCTGGCAATCCGGCCTCGCCGATTTGCGCCTGCGCTGACCCGCTTCCACGCATCGGCATTTCGGTTGGCTTTTGGGAGCCCGCCCGGCTCGCAGATGTTACGATGAAGCCGTGGTGCTTTCCGAACCTTGGAGGCATCCGAATCGCTCCCGGGTTCGACATCGGCCAGGGATATCTGGCGGGTCCGTCGATGGTAGGCGGCCGATCCCAAAGCACGGCCAAGTGGCATGTCCATTGGTACGTCTATCCGCTGCTTTACTGGATGGAGATCCTGACCGACTTCGTCTGCTTCGAGCAAGCCTCGTTCGACATCGCATACATCACCGAAATCGATCCGCTCTGGCAGGACGACTCGCTTGCCGCGCTGATCAACCCTGAGGCGATCGTTTTCGCCAATCCGATCGCGCAAGCAGCCTGTGCGGGCGACTGCATCGCCGGCACCGTCAACCTTCCTCTCGACCCCCTCTTCTGGTGTGCAGGCTGCCAGGGATCGATGTACCCGCTGAATGGCAATATCCCATCCTCGATCGGGCATGTGCAGTCATCCCGGCTCGCGGTTTCACGGTTTGCCTACAAGATGCACCGCGAAGCGCTGGCCTGGGGCACGATGGGTTCGAAG
This sequence comes from Sphingomonas sp. NPDC092440, assembly GCF_044754985.1. Taxonomy (NCBI): domain Bacteria; kingdom Pseudomonadati; phylum Pseudomonadota; class Alphaproteobacteria; order Sphingomonadales; family Sphingomonadaceae; genus Sphingomonas; species Sphingomonas sp. NPDC092440. The sequence goes on from NZ_JBIVQA010000012.1 coordinate 43,188, forward strand.
GGGCTCTGCGGAAAGTACCTCATGCCGATCATGCGGAAGCAACAATATCGCTTCCAGATGGTCAACCCGATCCCCACGGTCAGTGGCCGCTTCGCCTGCTCGGCGATCGGCGCATCCACGATGCCGCCCGACGCTGGCCGCGCCTATCCCGCCGGCGGCGAGGACATGGGCTACCTCGTGTGGCGCAAGCGCAACTGCTGTGTGTTTTAGGAGATCCAAGATGCGCCTTCTTCCCTTGGGTATCTTGGCCCTTCTTGGAATGGCAGCAGTGTCAGCGCTGCTTGCCCAAAACATCGATGGAGTTGATGTCCAAGCGGTAAAGAAACGCTCGGCTGACCTCGCAGCCGAGGCGCAGGCCTTTGTCGATCAGATAAAGGATCGAGGGGATCGGTTCCGGGAAGAGGCCGCGACGACGCGCGACGGGGGAACCGAGAATATGCGCCGCGTCGCCGCACAACGTCTTCCGAAAGGTCCAGCGGGTCCGGTCGATTTTGATGAAATCGTGCAAGGGGCGGCCAGCAATACGCAAACCAATGGTGGGGAGGCACCGCAGTTCATCGCGTTCGCCAGCCTGTCGATGCCAGACGAAGCTTTGAAGCAACTCATCCGCGACACTGCCGCTGCTGGTGGCGTGGTCGTCTTTCGCGGCTTCCCGAACAATTCTGCCAAGGAGTTCGTGGCGCGACTGAGCAGGGTGGTCAATAAAGGGCAGTTCGCAAGCATTGGCGTCGATCCGCGGCTCTTCCGCGCCTTCCAGGTCCAGGCCGTCCCAACCTATGTGAGCGTTTCCTCGGACTTCGATCTCTGTGCGGGCTTTTCCTGCACGACGAAGGTTCCGCCATATGATCGCATGATCGGCAATGTGACGGTCGAATATGCCCTCAGTACCTTCGCCGAGGGCAACGGCCCCGGCGCACGAGTGGCTGCGGTGGCGCTGTCGAACATGAAGCGGACCAACCCGTGATTGCGCGGCGCCTTGTGAGCACGCTTTGCGTACTGCTCCTGGTCGCCGAGCCGGTGAGTGCGCAAACCATGACGGTAGAACAGGCTCGCGAAGAAGGCAAAGCGATGGCTCTGGAGAAGAGGAACGATTCCTCGATCGTGCCGTCGACCGATGCCCAGGCGAAAGCGGTTCCGGGCTATTCGGGAACGGACCAGCCTCAGAGCACCTATTTCGACGATCCCGATCGGCTTGTCTCCGACGCTCAGGCCATGAAATCGGGAAACGAAAGCTATCGCCTTTCGACCGATGCCGATCATATCCGGCCGACCTTCAGCAACGCAGACATTCTGGCGACCACTAATCGTGCGACAACCGTGGAGAATGACCCGACGACCTATCTCGACGACGTGGCGATCTCGAGCGGCTCGGGCGCCTGCACTCCCTTGCCTCCGCCGACAAGCGGCACGGGATATTATGAGGCGACCTGCAACCAGGGCACCAAGATCGAGGATCAGCCGCGATCCTGTGCGATTACCATGGTTCCCGAGACGACCACGACCGACGCTTACAAGTTCTTCGTCGTTCCGAATGGTGCCTATGGCACACCGTTTGCGCGCTACGATGCAATGGCCCCGCATCTCGCCGCGGGCACCTGCAAGCCCACAGGCATAGTAATGCAGGCGTGCGCCGCCCATGTCATCTACGGCGTTTCCACCAACAAGTTCTGCGACGATTATTATGCGACCGAATATGTCTGCTCGGAGAACCTGACAGATCTATCGCTGCTTCCGAGCCCCATCACCGGCCAAGGATGGCATGCCAAGACGACCGAGGCGAAGGTCACCGTCAAGCGCGTTGACGGCTGCACAGGGCTTGCAGGCGACACCATGTGCTCCGCCGATCCGGCTGGCGAGGTTTGCACGGAAGGGTTGGAGACCCGGATCATCGAGGGCGTGCCTGTGACGCAGCCTTGTTGGGCATGGAAGCGGGATTTCTCGTGCAAAGTCATGACGGCAGGAAACGACTGCGGCGATTTGGAGGCGAACTCGGCCTGCACCTATGTCCGGGACGATTGTCTGGACGATCCCCAGGACGGGCCGTGCAAAGTCACGGAGAAGGTCTATCGCTGCCCAACACCGGCAAGCAAAGTGCCGACCGACAAGCAATATATCTGCGGAGACGACGTCTACTGCGTCAATGGCGACTGCGAGCCGATCGTTCGCGAAGCCTCCACCGAATTTCGCGATGCGCTTGTCGGCCTGCATGCGCTTGATCAAGCGGGCAAGGAATTCGACGAGAATAACTTCCGCGTGTTCACGGGTACTCGCGAAACCTGCCACAAGCCGGTTTTCGGCCTGATCAATTGCTGCGCCGGCAAAGTGTCGGGTGCCGTCCCCGTGGCGGCAGGCGCCGCGGCGCTGGCTGGCGGGCCGGCGGCGATCGCCGCGTTCGCCACCCCATTTCTCGTCCTGTTCGCGTGCAGTCAGGACGAGATGAAACTCGACATCAAAGATCGGATGGGGCTTTGCCACAATCTCGGCACGTACTGCTCATCGAGTTTTCTCGGCATCTGCTCGACCAAGCGCACTGCCTATTGCTGTTTCGAAAGCAAGCTCTCGCGCATCCTGCAGGAGCAGGGCCGCCCCCAGCTCGGCAAGCCTTGGGGTAGCGCGAAAAAGGAACAGTGCCAGGGATTCACGGTCGACGAATTCGCCCGGCTCGATCTGTCGGTGATGGATTTCACGGACGTCTATTCGGACTTCATGGATGCCGCGAAGCTGCCCGACGAGGTGCAGACAATGTCGGACATCCAAGCAAAAATTCAGTCCTACTACGATCTCCACGGCAAATGACGTGGTCCCGATGAAGCCCGCGCTGAGAGAGGCCGCCGTGCGGCTCAACATCAGGAGAAAGTTCATGACACTGTCGCTTCTCGAGCTTCCGGTCATCGTGTCAGCGTTCGTCCTACAGCCCTCCAGCAGCACGCCTCCCACGCCGGTGCCGACACCGTGCGCTGGCCAGCACCGCACGACGGTGGCGGACTGCTGCGTCCACGTCTCGGGGTGGGATCGGCCTGCAGACCAGATCCTCCTCACATCCCTCCGCGCCAGCTCCAGCGATGACGAAAGGAAAGCGAGCCATGTTGATCTTCGGTAAGACGTTCATCCTGACCGCCGCGCTGTCAGCCGCGATCTGGGGGCCGCAGGTCCTCGCGCAGGAAGCACCGCCGCCACAGGGCGATACAATTGAACAGGATCGCTCCGACGACTTCTATTGTCGCGAACGGCGGCTCGGCCAATGGTTCTATTGCGCGAAGCCCAAGCCAGCGGAGGAGACCGGGTCGACGGCGCAGGTCCGGGAGGAGAGCGCGGTCGATCGCATCGCGGCCATCGCCAAGCAACTGGATGAGCTGAAGGCGAAAGCGATCCTGGATCCGACCGAAACCAACGTGATCAACTATGTGCGCTTCCAGCGCGAGCAGCTCGATCGCGCGTCGACCTTCTCCGACACCTGGCAGCGCGCGCTCTGGCAGAACCCGGACCTCGACTACACGCTGCAGCGGCCCGTCTCGACCGTGGGCAAACGGCTCTGGCTGGACAACCGCCAGGCGGACCGGGATGCGGTCCTCACGAACCTCGGCCAGCGCTACGGTCTCTTCTATTTCTATGCTCAGAGCTGCGGTGCCTGCGAGGTTTTCGCGCCGATCCTGCGATCGGTCACCGACAGCCACCGCATGACGGTGATGGCCGTCTCGATGGATGGCGGGCCAAACCGCGAGTTCCCGAACTACGTCGTCGATTCCGGCCAGCGCGCACGGATGGGGATTCCAGGCAACGAGACGCCAGCGCTGGTCCTCTTCGACACCCAGACCAAGCGGACGATCCCGGTCGGTTACGGCGTGCTGAGCGCTGATGAGATCATGGATCGCATCTTCATGCTGACCAACACCAAGGTGGGGAGCGATTACTGATGGCGCGCGGGCAAAAGGGCGCGCTGCGCCGTAGGCTGGGCACCGGTCTCGCGCTGGTCGCCGCTTCGCATTTCGCATTGGTCGGCGTCGCGCGCGCCGATGTCGCCTCGCAGATGAACGGCTTTTTCAACGACGCTGGCGGCGCCGCGAATGTCACCGGGCCGACGGCGTTCCAAGGCCAGTCGGCCGGCTATTACTCGCTGGGCAATGTCTGGACGCGCTTTCCACAGAAGAGCGTTTCGCCTTTCAACCTTCAGCTGCCGAGCGCGCGAGCGGGATGCGGCGGCATCGACCTTTTCGCTGGCAGCTTCTCCTTCATCAATGCCTCGGAGATCGTGGCCATGCTGAAGGCGACCGCGAATAACGCTCTGGGTTTCGCGTTCAAGCTCGCGATCGATTCCGTTTCGCCGGAGATCGGCAAGGTGATGGACGAGTTCAGCCAGAAGGCACAGCTTCTCAACCAGATGAATATCTCGAGTTGCGAGACCGCGCAGGCGCTCGTAGGCGGGATCTGGCCACAGATGGAGACCACACGCTCCACGATTTGCGAGGCCGTCGGCAACAGCCAAGGTGTGTTTTCGGACTGGGCTGCGTCCCGGCAAGGTTGCAACAACGGGAACCGGCGCGACAGCACGATCGCGGGCAATACCGACGCCAATATGAAGGACCAGCTCGTCGGGGAGCCGCACAATTACACCTGGGAAGCCCTGAAGAAGTCGGCCAAATTCGGAGCATTCGACCAATCGTTCTCCGAATATATCATGACGCTGGTCGGGACCGTCGTGACGACGCCGTCGACCGATCCGAGCGTGGGCGGGAAAGTCGTCATGTTCGGACCGGCGGAGGAGGCGGTGGTAACGGCCTTGCTTGACGGCACAGCCGATGCGCCGGCCGTGAAGATGCTCAAGTGCAACGACACCGACTGCTACGATGTCGGTGAGCAGACCCTGACGGTGCCGGCATCGTCGGCGTTGCGGCCGCGGATCGCGGGAATGATCCGCTCGATGAGCAGCAAGATTCGCACGGACACCGCCCTCGATGCGTCGGAGAAGCAGCTCCTGAACCTCGCCACGGTTCCGCTCTACAAGATTCTCTCCGTTCAGGCTTATGCGCATTACGCCCTCACCGATGGCGAGATCGAGACCCTGTCCGAAATCGTTGCGGTCGACCTGCTGGCGGCGATGCTCGACAATATGCTCGATCGGGTCGAGCAGGCGCAGACGCATTATCAGACATTCGACCAGGCGACCGCGACTCAGTGGAAGCAGCAGATCGCGGCCACACGGCAGAAATTTGCGCAGCGCGATGTAAAGCTCTCTAACAAGCTGCAGGTGACGATGCAGATCATCGACCGCAGCATCATGCTCGAGTCCACACTTCAAAACTCAATGACGCCGGGCATGTCATCCGCGCTGAACTTCTCACGTGGCCTGAACGCACAGGGCCTGATGTAGGGCGGGGGAGCCGGGACGATGCTCGAAGTCTTCACGGTCGGGGGCGGGGAGTATCTCGTCAACACTTTCAACGCGGTCGCCGCTTGGTCGGGCGGCGGCGGGTACCGATCACTTCTGCGGGTCGTGATGGTGATGGGCCTCATCTACTCGCTGCTCGTGGTCGCCTTCACCATGAACTTTCGCGTGTGGATGAACTGGTTTCTCCAATCAACGGCCATCTACCTCTGCCTCATGGTGCCTACGATCGATGTGAAGGTCACCGATCGGATCAATCCATCGCTCGCGCCGGCTACAGTCGCCAACGTCCCGTTGGGGCTCGGTGTCCTGGCGAGCTTCACGACGCAGATCGGAGACTGGCTGACGCGAACGGCAGAGACTGTCTTCGTAATGCCAAGCGAGCTCAACTACTCGACGAACGGCATGGTCTACGGAGCGCGGCTTTTCGACGCGACCCGCAATTTCATCATTCGCGATGCCGAGTTTTCAACGAACCTTGAGGAGCACTTCAAGAAGTGCCTTTTCGGCGATGTGATGCTCTACCAAAAGTCGCTGACGCTCCTCGCGCAATCGAAAGACCTATGGGCCGACATCGGGCCCGGATCGGAGGCGCGCTCGCAGCAATGGCTGGAGCGTCAGGGGGACGGGACCGTCACCAGCGCGATCGTCACGTGCCGGCAGGCCTATGGGATGCTCGATGCACAGTGGGCACCGATGATCGAGGCGAACACTCCGATCTGGGGGAAACAACTCTATCCGAAGCTGAGCAACTCGCTGGCTGCCGACAAGCTCAAACATGATCTGCCGATCGCGAACGCCGCGTTCACCGGCTCGGGCAGCAGTTATAGCGATTCCATGCGGCAGAACACGGCGATCAATGCGTTCATGCAGGCGCGAAATAGCATGGCGGGAGGAACGGGCGCGGCGACGATCGATACCTTCGCACAGACCCGTGCCGACATCCAAGCCCGCAATACCTACAATTCGATCGCGCAGCAGGCGATGGCGTGGGTGCCGATCCTCAACATCGTGCTGACCGTCGTATTTTTTGCGATGTTCCCGGTGATCTTCCCGCTTTTTCTGATGCCACAAACGGGGCTGGCGTCGCTCAAGGGCTATGCGATGGGGTTCTTCTACCTGGCTGCCTGGGGGCCGCTTTACGTCATCCTCCATATGATCTGCATGACGCGGGCCGAGGCAGCCTCCGCTGGTGTCGCCGCCGGCGGGGTGACGCTCGGCACCTACGCCGGAATTGGCGCGGTGAATGGGGAGACGGCGACGATTGCCGGCTTCATGCTGATGAGCATCCCGTTCCTCGCCGCGGGCCTCGCGCGCGGTGCGATGTCGATCGCCGGCCAGGCGACCTCGATGCTCGCGCCGGCGCAGAATGCGGCCGAAGCCGCAGCCCTCGAGCAGACCACTGGCAACTACTCCTACGGCAATGTGAGCTGGGCGAACGCGACATCGAATATGCGCCAAAGCGACCAGTGGTCGACGGCGCCGAGCTTCATGGGCGGTGCCACCAGCGTCGGGTGGCGACAGGACAACGGCGCGGTCGTGTCGGGTTTCGGCAACGGCCAGGAGGTGTTCGATACGAGCGGCGCGATTTCGCGATTGGGCTTTACACCCACGATGAGCACGGGTTCGGTGGCAGAATGGCGCGAGATGGCGAACGAGGCGCACCGCCAGGCGCAGGCCTATGAGAATGCCGCAGCCGACATCCTGACGGCGACCCACGCGAACCGCAGTGCCTTCGGTACCTCCACCGAACGCTCGTCGGGCTGGGAGTCGAGCAGCGGGCGTCAGGCGAATAGTTCTGTGGAGGCGTTCGACAGGCGGACCGCAAGCAGTTCACAGGGCCTGGAGGAACGCGATACGATCTCTCAGGGCCAGCGCATTACACAAGGGCATGACCGCCAAGCACAGACCAACGACCAGATATCGGGGACTATTTCGGCTGGAACGGGTGGTCGGCAAGCGGGACGTGGGGCTGGTGATCGCGGAGGAGTGCTAGGTCGACTACCCTCCATCGGAGGAAGCGTTTCCAAAACAGGCAGCCAACTCGACGGCTTGCGTTATGGGACGGACGAGACTCGTGGCAGTGACAGCGCCAACACATCGTCGAGTGGGGTGCGGGACGAACATGCCAGCGGCAGCGGCGCGACGATGTCCGATGGGACTTACTCACGCAGCGGCAGCTTCAGCCGGGCTTCTGCGACATCGTCCGCGTCGTCGAGCACGGAGGATTCACTCGCGCGAGCGAAGTCCTATTCGGAAACGGCCCGCCGGCTCGAGGAGCTTTCCCAACAGCTCTCGCGCGATGCAAGCTATGCGGAAACGCATGGCATGCAGCTCAGCGAAAATCTGAGCCAGGATCTTGCGCAATGGTATCGGCACCAGCAGGTCGAGAACCCGGGTCTTGAAGCGCCTGAGCTTTGGGCAACCGATCTGACCGACCAGCAGCGTCTCGTGCGCCAGGAAATGATCACGCGCTGGATGCACGACAAACAGGATGGCATTCGAGCCGAGATTGCGGGCCGCCTGCACGACCCGGACCTCGTTGACGTGAGCCGGCCGAGCGTCTCGAGCGCAGCAGACGTCAAGACATCTTACCGTCCACACGGACCCGGGCGATTGGCCAGCGGCCCTGCCGGTGCTGGCGATGTGGCCGCCGCCGCAATCATCGAGGCCGGCAAGGGCGAGTTGAATAACGATCGAGCAGCGGCTCAGACGATGCGAGGGCAGCGCGTGCTGGGTGCCGTCGATCTGGAGCAGGAAGTGAACCGCGATCATGATCGCGGCTTCTTCCAAGACCCCAAGCTTCGCGAATAGGTCAGATCAGGTAGAAAATAGCTCCGACAAAGCTGACCATCAGAGCATAGGCCAAGGCATAGCCGATCATTCCGCCACGCGTCGGATTGCCCTCCTGGTCGGTGATCATCTCGATTTCCGGGATTTCTTCCTCGACGACAGCAAGTGTCGGACCGCCAGGAAGGTCCTTAGTCAGATTGTAGGTGTTGAGGTCGAATTTGGCGAAACGCATCGGCTTTCTCCGCGCCTCCACCATAGTGCGTTCGAGGTTTGTTCGCAACTGCTTACGTTATACGGCTCAGCTGCGTTAGCGCGCGAAATGCCCACGCTAGAGGAGCGATTTCGCGAACTGGACCAGTCTTGATGAATTAACCTTCAAGGTGTATATCGGGATGGCGATCAAGCGGAAGCCGCATCATAATCTGGCTGCGGTCCAGGCGAAGTTCGCGCAGGTTGGGACCTTGGAGATCACGCGCACCGCCGTCCAGGGCGCCCGCGCTTTGGGCTATTCGCTGGGAGACATCGTTGAGGTGGTGCAAGCACTTGAAGCCGGCGACTTCATTAAGTCGGAGACAGCGCACAATCCGCCCAACTCGAAGGTATGGCACGACACCTACAACATGCCGTGGGACCAGCGGTGGCTGTATCTGAAATTCGCAGGCGAAACGTTGGTCGACGTCGCGCTCACATCGTTCAAAGAGGTCGGCAATGACTGAGACGCGCATCCATCCCGAGACCGGCACGCTCCTGCGACGCAGCGTGCGTCCGCAGACTGTGAAGTTCGGCTCGATGACGCGCACCGTCGAGGTACCCGGTTGGTATCCCGACGATGACGGCGACGCGATTCATTCCGGGGCCGATCTCGCCGAATCCGATCGCGTGTTTCGGGAGCTGAAGAAGGCCTATGCGGCTCATGTCCGCGAAGTCCGCAAGCGCTTGAAGCTGACACAGGAAGAAGCCGGATATCTGATCGGCGGTGGTCGCCGGGCCTTCCAGAAATATGAAAGCGGGGCCATGTCGCCGAGCGATGCGGCTGTGGGCCTGATCGAGCTTCTCCATCGGCATCCCGAGGAGGTCGAGTTTCTGAAGTCCATTCGGTCAGCAGCATAGAGCATGAACCAAAGTATGTATCTTACGGGGTTCGGCCCCGTTCATCGTTCTCGCAAGACGGGATGCGCCGGGCTATGCCGCAGGAATATGTCGGGTCCGCCTTTAACATTGAATTATAGGCGATAGCTATACCGTTGGCATATTAGCATGGAAAATTCCGAGGCATTGATCGACCTTGGAATTTATGCGATAGATATGCCATGAAGGTAGGTCGAACTGATAAATTGAGGTCGTTGCTCGATGCGTGGGAGCCACACACGGTGGCGACCAGCCCGCATCTCAAGGCGCTCGGTCTGACAGCACAGGACCTGCAGAACTATAGATCCTCGCAGTGGCTCGTCTCGTTGGGTCGTGGCGCATTCAAGCGCCCGATGGAAACAGTGACCTGGCAGGGAGCGCTTTACAGCGTTCAGTCCCAGCTGAAGCTGCCGGTCCACGTGGGCGCGCTCACGGCGATCGAGATGACGGGAAATAGCCACTATGTGCGCTTCGGAGAGAGCAGGGCCTACCTCTTCTCGCCGCTGCACGTGGTTCTGCCGGCATGGTTTCAGAAACATTGGGGGGGGGAGGTCCGTCATATGCAAACCAAGCTCCTGCCGAACGATATCGGGCTCACCGAGCACCGAACCCCGGAAGGCTATCCATTGACAGCCGCTACGCCCGAGCGGGCGATACTGGAGCTGCTGCATCTCGCGCCAAAGGAATTCGATCTCGTCGAGGCCTGCCAGATCGTGGAGGGCATGACGTCGCTTCGCCCCAAGCTCATGCAGTCCCTGCTCGAGGCCTGCACATCGGTGAAGGTCCGGCGGCTGTTCCTCTACCTTGCGGAACGGGCGGACCTCCCGGTCATGCGGCACGTGAAGGTGGAGCAGATAGATCTGGGCTCCGGCGATCGCAGCCTTGCGAAAATGGGGCGGTACGTCCCGAAATACAGACTGCTCCTCCCCAGGGAGCTTGTGTCGAGTGGCAACTGACCAATATCGTGACCAGGTTCGCCTGCTGTTGGACGTCCTGCCTTTGGTCATGGCGGAGCCGGCCTTCGCATTGAAAGGCGGCACGGCGATCAACCTGTTCGAGTGGGATCTCCCGCGGCTCTCGGTCGATATCGATCTAACCTACCTTCCCCTCCAAGACCGGGCGGCCTCTCTGCAGGCGATCGGCGAGGCGCTTGCCCGGATCAAGGTAGAAATCGAACGCCGCCTCCCGCCAACCCGCGTGACCCAGACACGCCAGGGCCAGGAAGGTATGGAGGTCAAGCTCAACTGTCAGCGCGGCAAGACCCAGATCAAGGTCGAGGTGAATCCCACCCTGCGCGGCCATCTCCTTCCTCTCCGCGATCTTCCCTGCTCCGACCGTGTGCAGGAGAGATTTGAGGCTTTCGTCGAAGCGCGCTGTCTCTCGCACGGCGAGCTCTTTGGCGGCAAGATTTGTGCCGCGCTGGACCGGCAACATCCGCGCGATCTGTTCGACGTGAAGCGTCTGCTGGACGTAGAGGGCGTCGTCGATGAGGTTCGTCACGGTTTCGTCGCGGCGCTTGTAAGCCACGGGCGCCCGATCGCTGAACTGATCAGCCCGAGCCGAAAGGACCAGAGCGGAACGTTCAAGGCCCAATTCGAAGGCATGCCCTTCGAGCCGTTCACCTATGAGGATCATGTTCATACGTTCGGTCGCCTCGTGGCGGCGATCCATAGGTCCCTCGGCGCTGATGATCGGAGGTTCTTAGAGAGTTTTGAGGCCGGAGACCCGGAGTGGGACGCCTTCCCATTGCCAGCGCTTCGCGAGCTGCCCGCTCCTCAATTCAAGTTGGTAAACATCCGCAAATTTCGAAAGGCACAGCCGGAACGGCACGCAGCGGGTCTCATCGCGCTGGAAGCAGCTTTCGAGAAATAGCACGCGGTAATGCGCATCGCAGGAGAGCGCCCGATTGCTTCGTGGGTCCGGGCTGAGAGATTCGAATTCATCCACGAGTTGAAATCGTGTTGGTTTCGGAGTATATGAAACTGACTCAACAGGAATGATCGAATGGTTCGCCCAGCAAATATCGGTTTCGTTGATGCGGATCGCGTCCTCCACGACCGGATTGTGGCGAGCACCGACCGCATCATCAAGATGATGCCGGCGGCGGCAAAGGCGGCGGCGATAAGCAGCGTCGACGTGCCGAGCCTTGTCTTCCATCTCGCGCTTGGCATCCCGGCGGTCGAAACGGATAATCCGGAAGCCGCGGAAAGAATTACGAACGCCATCGCCTTCAAACGGCGGCTGATCGATGCTGCAGGCGGAGCTCTGACCGCGGAGAAGGTTCGCACGTTGCTTGGGCACAAGACGATCCAGGCCGTCTACAAGGCGGTCAAGGATCGCCGACTGCTGATGGTCGAAGACAACGGGACGAAGCTCTTCCCGGTCTTTCAGTTTGATGGGAATGCAATTCTTCCCGGCGTTGCGAAGGTCCTTAGCGCCGCGCCGGAAACGACGGGCTGGGCCGTCCTGCAGTTCCTCGTCAGCGGCGATGAAGGTCTTGATGGAGTGAGCCCGATCGCGTTGCTGAAGGGCAGCGATGCGGAAGTTGAGCGCCTAGTGCGTTTCGCCCGTACGCTCGAAGATTGACGCAATATGGGAGCGAAAGGCGGGATACCCGTGGCGACGATCGCGACGGGGCGAGTGCTTCATCGCGTGCACGCCGCGACGGTCGCGGCCAAATGGTATGGCCGCAAGGACGCGACCTGGCGTTGGGACGATCCGGACGGCAAATTCGGTGTGCTGTATTTGGGCAAGACGCTCGTCGGCCCCTTTGCCGAGACCTTGCTGAGGAGGCCGACGGACCGGGATGTCCTTTGGGATCAGGTCGCCAGGAGACGCGCTGCAAGATTCTCCGCAACGCGACCGATCCGGCTGGCGAAGGTCCACGGACCGGGTCTCGGCTGGTTCAGAACGACCACCGCCGGAGTCTCGGCCGACTTCGATCCGGTAGACAATCCTGGCGCGTATGCGGTGCCCCAGCGGATCTCAGCGGAAATCTACAGCACCACCAGCCTCGATGGTATCCAGTACCGATCGCGGTTCGACAGCGATGAGCTTTGCATCGCGCTGTTCGATCGGGCTGACGCTGCAATCTCCTTGGACACGGAGGGTGTCGTCATCGCCAAGGACTGGACCCGGACCGTGCTCGGCGATCGCGGCTATACGCTGATCGAACTCTGAATCACTGACCGGCTGACGCCGGTAGGATCAAGCGGTGGGGCTGAAGCCGTCCTTGTGGGTATGTCGGTCGAGGTAACGCATGATGATGTCATCGGTGATGTTGCCGGATGTGGTCGAGAAGTAGCCGCGCTGCCAGAAGCGTTGGCCCCAATATCGTTTGCGGATGTGCTCGAATTTCTGTTGGATCTTGCGGGATGAGCGCCCCTTGGCCCGGCGCACGAAGTCGCTGACCGAGACGTGCGGCGGGATTTCGACGAACATGTGTACGTGGTCCTTCGACAGCGCGCCGTTGATGATCTTCACGCCCATCTCGGCACAGACCTGACGGATGATCTCGCGCACCCGTAGCCGAACATCGCCGATCAGCACCTTGTACCGATACTTCGGCGCCCAAACGAGATGGTAGCGATGATGGAATGTGGTGTGACAACCGGACCGATACGCCATAGCCTGTAACCTCGGGAAAAGCGGAAGCTTCACGCCTTCGGCGGCTTCCGCTTTTCCCGAGGTTACAGGCTAGCACGCGAGTCTGTGGCTGAAGCCAGTATCCGACTGAAGTCGGAGGGGTTCCTCCTTGCTAGAGGACTCTAAAACTTCGAAGCTGCCCGGGCCGCTTACGGCGCGATGCCGCTCGCAGGCCGGTCAAATGGTCCAGCCAACCAGGAGCTCAGATATTCGGCGACCATCGCGAGAAAATGCTCGCGCTGATCAGGCTTGGCGATCGTGAACCTCTCCAGCGGCCAAGCCAGAAGCCGGTCGAATGGGCGCGGATGGATAGCGAATCGCGAGGCGAGCGGAACTTCCAGCTCGGCCGCCGCCGCGGCGAAGAGGGCGCGCTGGATGTGGCCGTTGCCGTCGAGAAAGGGGTGGATCTTCCCAAACCAGCAGAAGAGGTGGGTCAAGGTCAGGAGCTGGACAAAAGGTGTGGCGGACCGAGCCGGGACCAGCTCGCGCCGAACCTCGGAAAGCATGAAATCGAGCGCGGCAGTGACCTTCTGAGGTTCCTCGAATGCGAAGCTCTTCTTGAGATCGAAAATTTGCGGGGCGCCCATGCGCCGTCCCTCGAGCGAGGTGCCGACCGTGCCCCGATAGGTGCCAGCATATTCGGGGTAACCGGACGGCGTGAACTCGGCAAACAAGGCTCGATGCAGGTCACGCGGGTCGGTCAGAATGGACATCCGATAGGTAGGGTCGGCGAGGATACGCTGCTGAAGCTCGGCGCAGGCCCGCGTCATTGCCGCATCATAGTCCGGCATGGCGTAGGCCTGCCATTCTGGCGCCACGCCGCTCGGCGTCATAAGAACTCCTCGCCGGCATGATCGTCGAAGATCGCCGCATCGCGGACATAGCCCGCGACTGTGTCGAGCGACTTGTGCCGCGAATGGTCCTTCATCTTGAACAGGTTCGCACGCTTGGCGGCCGCCTCGGTCAGGAACCCCGCGCGCAGCGAATGTCCGGAAAACAGGCCCGGGTCGAGCCCAGCCGCCGATGCGCAGGCTTTGACCAGCCTGGCCACGGTCTTGTCGGTGATCGGATCGACTGTGAGCGCGTCACCCCGTGTCAGCCGACGGAACACGGGGCCAGTCCGCGGCTTACTGGTCGAGGGATCCAGACCCTGCAGATCGGCAGCCTGAAGCCAGTCGGTGAGAAGTGCCACGGGCCGGATGTGGCGGCCCTCGGGGATCGCAATCTGCTGGCCTTCGGCCACCTGATCGCCTTTCGAACGCGGGATCGTGATCCGCACGCCGGAGGCCTTGAAGGCGAGATCGGGCAGGAGCATCGCGGCGATCTCCGAACGGCGAAACGCGCCCGCCATGCCGATCGCGAGGATCGCGCGGTCGCGCCTCGCGCGCAGGCCGGTGCCGGCGATCGTCGCGAGCATGGCGCTGAGCACGTCGGCGGCCGCCGGCGCCTTCTGGTCCTTCTTGCGCGCATATTTGCGGCGTACGCCCGCCATCATCTGGGCGATGACGCCGGCGGCGTCGCGCGCGCTCGGCGAGGCGAGACCTGCTTCCTTGTGATGGTGATTGATCGCAGCGACGCGGCGGCCGATCGTGACTGGCGCGATGCCGGCTTCGGCCTCGACATGCGCGAACAGCGCGACGATGTCGGGGTGTGCCGGCAGCGCTTCGACGTTGCGCGCGTCACAAAAATCGCAGAACCGCTCCCAGTCCGAGGCATAGGCCCTCTGGGTCGAACCCGCCTTCGAGGCGGCGAGCGTGTCGCGCGCGCCGTCAATCTCGGCGAGCAGGTCGGCGGGCAGGTTGGTCGAGATCGGAAGCAGGTCGCGCGCCATCGGGAGGAGCCTAGCCGAGCCCCCTCCCGATGCCAATTCTTATGTCCGAGAATCGCATTTATCGGACATAAAAGTCCGATGGAGTGTCTCGTGACATAAAGGTGGCATTATGGCATAGAATGGCTTCTGGTATTCAGCTTTTCTAGTGAAGCTCGGATGACGATACAGGTCAATATCACGCCGAATGGTCGGATGAGTCTGCCAGCCGACCTGCGCAAGCGCTTGGGCCTGTCCGAGGGTGGCGCGGTGTTTCTCGAGGAGACCGAGGATGGCATCGTCCTGAGAACCGCAGCGCAGGCGGTCGCGCACGCGCAAGCGATCGCCCGTCGCTTCACTGAAGGAAATGCGGACGCCACGGTTGATGCTTTCCTGGCCAATCGGGTGGCAGAAAGCGGCGAATGAGCGAGGTCATTCTGGATGCCTCCGCGCTCGTTGCGATGCTGAAGGAAGAGCCGGGCGGCACGAAGGTCGCCGGGTCGATCGCATCTGCGCGGATGAGTATGGTCAACTACGCCGAAGTCGTCAGTCATTTCGTCCATCTCGGCATGCCGGAGCGCGATGTGGATGCCATGCTCGACCCGCTGCCGCTCGAACTGGTCAGCCTTGACAAGGGAACCGCCCAGATCGCCGGGCGTCTGCGCGCGATTACAGCCGATGCCGGCCTGTCCCTTGGTGATCGCTGCTGTCTCGCGCTCGCGGTACGCGACGGCCTACCCGCCTGGACCGCCGACAAGGCTTGGCGGACGATCGCCGATCGAGCCAGCGTCAAGGTCGTGGTGATCCGATGACGAGCGGCGTGCGCCCCATCGACATGATCTTGCTCGACGAGCTCTTCGAGATGGGCGGCGGCTATGTCCTGGACTTCTCCGACCGGACGATGCGTGAATTCTTCGCGCAGGAACTGAACGTCGACATCGACGATCCCTGTTATGCGCGCAACGGAACCTCGAAGGCGAAGCGCCTGCGCACTTTCCTCACCATCGTCGATTCCCCAACGGTTGTCCGAACGCTGCGTGCTCTTTGGGATTACCGTCAGGCCATCAATGCCCGCCGGCGCGCGACCGACAGCGTCGCCAATGGCGAAGGCCGGTTGCTCGAGCTGATCGGCCGTCTCGAGGGCAAGCCAGCGGCACCCGAGACCGCCCCGACACCCGCTTTCAAAGGACCACAGATCGCCGAAGCCCGTAAAGCTCTTCTCGCGATTTGGGATCTTGCGCCCCAGCAGCGCGGCTTTGCCTTTGAACGTTTCCTGCGCGATACGTTCCGGCTCTTCGGCCTCAAGCCCCGGGACAGTTTTCGCCTGCGTGGAGAGCAGATCGACGGCAGCTTCGATCTCGCCGGCCACACCTATCTGCTTGAAGCAAAATGGGAGGCCAAGCCGACACCAGCGGCCGATCTCCACGTTTTCGAGGGCAAGCTCGGCGAGAAGGCTGCTTGGTCCCGCGGCCTGTTTGTGAGCTACATTGGCTTCAGCGAAGACGGGCTGCACGCCTTCGGGCGCGGCAAGCGGATCATCTGCATGAGCGGCGAGGATTTCGATGCCATGTTCGAAAAGCTGTTGCCAATTGATGAGGTGCTGAGTCGCAAGGCGCGCCGCTTCGCGGAGACGGGCAATCCTTATGTCCGGGTCCGCGATCTTTTCTAAGGCTGGCAAAAATACGAGCGCGATGGCGCGCGATGAGCGCCGAGGCTATGAAGCTGATCGGTAAACTAGGAAAGGCTCCCCGAGAATAACAGCGATCTTGCCGACTATCTCGCTGAAAAGGCAGGCACCAGCAAAGCAGACGCTCGCAAACTAGTCGATGGCCTGTTCACGGCGATCGCGGACGCCGCCGCCAAGGGCGAGGAAATCGCGCTCAATGGCTTCGGCAAATTCAAGGTGAAGGCCAGTCCGGCGCGCGAGGGCCGTAACCCCGCCACGGGGCAGACCATCACCATCGCCGCGTCGAAGAAACTCACCTTTACGCCGGCGAAAGCGATCAAGGACCGACTCAACGGCTGATCCTTGTGCCGGTCAGCGTCAGGGCCACCCGTTCTGTCGGTAGGAACCGCTGGCCGGCCAGTCCTCATAACCCTATCAAAAAGCTCGACCTAGATTGCGTTGCTTGACGGTGGATCGATGAGGTCGCCTGAGCCAATGCGATCAAGACAGCGACCGGAAAACTATTGCAGATGCCGGATCGAATGGCGCGAGCAACAGCAACCGAACCTGATGGCTCGACGATCGGAGGATCACCGGCGACGTAGCGCCGCCAAGGCATCCGGCATGATCGTATAAACCGCCTCCCGCTGGGCGCCACGGTTCTGATGATTGACTCTATAGCCCTGATAGTGTCGTCGCAGGAGGCCGCCGCGGCATAGATCGGACACCGCACGGCTGACATTGCAACGACCCGACCGGCGAACGCGCTCGCGCACCTTTTCCTCGACCAGACGCTCTGCCTGGGCCGGATCGGTCGGGAGTTCATCAGCCTTTTCGAGTGCAACTCGCACCGTTTCGATCGTAGAACGACGCCATGGTGAGCGCTGCGCGATGGGAACCAGTGCGTCGCATAGCCAGTCACGCACCGGTACGGCGTCACCGTTTACAACAACACTCGGCCCGGCGCTGCCCTTCTCGTCAGCAACCTCCGCGAGAAGCTGGAGGAGCATGTAAGAGAATTTCGGACGCTGTGAGGCGGCAGCGATAGCGGCCATCAGCGATGGCGTGTCCATCGCTCGTGCAGGGTTAGCGGTTGTCTCGAACAGATCGGCCTGATGGAACATAGCATGAATCTACGCTGCCTTTGCACGGATGTGAATCCCACAATGACGACCGACAGCATTTTTCTCACGGAAAGCAGATAGAAGGCCAATCCAACATGCAGCAGACAGCCAAGTAGATGGCCGACAACAAGAATCAGCACTTCGTCCCTCGGATCCATCTTCGACCGTTCACGGTCAACGGCGATGGATTGGCGATCAATCTGTTCAATCTCGACCGCATGAAGGCCATTCCCAACGCGCCCGTCAGGAATCAATGTTCAGGCGACTATTTTTACGGGCAAAATAAGCTTCTCGAAAACGCGATCAATTTCATCGAGGACCCATACGGACCGATCGTCCGCCACCTGTCCGAGGGCGGCACGGTCGGATCCGCGGTCAAGATCGTCATGAAGCGCTTCATCTATCTCCAATATCTGCGGACGGAAGCCGCCTCGCTGAAAGCGAGCGAAATGGCGCTGGCACTGCAAGACGTTCCTGGGTCCGACCTTCCCGTCCCCACGATCAAAGAGGCATCGAAGGAAGCCGTCCAGGCGGCCATGCTGAGCTACAAGGACACGATGCGGATCGTCGACGATCTGACGCTTTGCATCGTGCGGAACCGGACAGGCCTCCCCTTCTTCACCTCCGACGATCCCGCCGTTCTGACCAACCGCCTGCAT
Organism: Sphingomonas sp. NPDC092440; assembly: GCF_044754985.1. NCBI lineage: Bacteria > Pseudomonadati > Pseudomonadota > Alphaproteobacteria > Sphingomonadales > Sphingomonadaceae > Sphingomonas > Sphingomonas sp. NPDC092440. The sequence goes on from NZ_JBIVQA010000012.1 coordinate 61,393, forward strand.
ATCCAGCGGCCGCGCAAGGGCCGACCGAGCTTCGGGGTAAAGACTGCTGGTGCCATCTTTTTCCTGCCGCTCTCACCGTCGCTCTGCGCAATCCTGTACGACGGTGCCGTCTATAGCTCTGGTCATAGCGCGCATTGGATCGAAATCGATCGGCAGGGGGACATTGAGGCGCTCAACGCCCATCAGATTCTTGGCTGCTGTGCCAACGTGTATTTCCGGGAGTGGGATGATCGCGACAAAATCGCGACGCAAGTGGAAGCTGCGAAGACCGGGAGACCTGCCACGCGCCAAACGGTCACCCAAGCCGTCCTCGAAACGACAAGCGATTGGGGCGAATATTACGCCGTCAGGAAGCCTACTGACATCAGGAGCGGCGAGAAGGTGCTCGTCCGTGTCGCGACCAACCACCCGGCCCCTTCGACCTGGCCCGCGTTTCTGCGCTTCCGATCGAACGCGCACGCCTACTCAAATGACACCGGCGCTGGCTTGACCCGACGGTGGTGTCTTGAGCAAGGATTCGTGCAAGGAAGCTGCTATCGAAAGATCTCGGTCTAGCATGACGATGCGCCGATCGATGTGACGAGTGGCATCACCGGCGATCTCACGCGACATCGCCCAGCAGATCGCCCATGACGTTGTTCGCGGCCGGTGTCCAAGTCGTCAGCCGTTCGGCAATCGCACAAAAGCAGCGCGTGAAGGCGACCTGACCGCGATGAATGTCAATCGCGTGGTCAGGTTCGCCAGTATGGACGATGGAACTGCGGGCGTAATAGATGGCTAAGACGCTGGCCTGATAGCTCGCCAGCCCTGGCACACCCTTCATGCAGATCCCGATCCGGCGTCGCAGGCGCTCGGCAATCGCGGGGGCATATTGGTCGGTGAGCAGCGTCTCGAACGCGACCGCTAGCGCGACGATCGCCTCCGCCTCGTTCGCGCGGGCACTAAACGACTGTCGGAACCAGTCCAGGGCGGTGAGCAGGCGGCGATAGAGGCGGTTCTCCGGCTTCGAGTGCGTCGCGAGATTGACGTGGCGGAAGTACCCCCGCTCCACCGTGTTCAACGCCTGAGTCACCTTCGGCGCAAGCCGCCTCATGCGGGACGTCGCCAGTGCACTGGTGGAGAGCGTCGCAGCTACATCCGATAGTTTCGCCAATTCGAGCTGGGAGACATTCATGGGCACACGGCGGGTGGACATCGGGCGGCCGCGGATCGCCTCACCGATCAGATAATGGGCGATGTCGAGCGTCTCGAAATTGTTGACGAAGGACGAGTTGTGGTGCCGATCGAGCGGTCCGACTGCCTCCTGCGACAGGCAATGCAACATCAGCAGGTTTGCCGCCGCCACCCTGATCTTGAGCGAATAGATGAACTGGTTCTCGTACATGTCGCCAGTGAAGGACGTGACGCGGACCAGCATCAGCGGGTTCTTCCCGAACCATTTCGCCGTGTAGGCAAAGTGCCGGAAATCCGATTTGTCGATGCGCTGCTTCACGCCGAGACCCCTTGCCATCCGCTCGATGCTGGCGACCGCCGCATCGAACGAATTGCTCTGGGTGCTGACCGCAAAGCCCGCCTTCTTGAAGACTGCTTCGGAGCGGAGCTTACTGTCTTTCGCGAAAATCCCCGGCATTTCCATGCCGAAGCCGGTCAGGGGATAGAGGACGAAGCCCGGCCTGTCGGCGCCAGCGGCGGCGAGTCCGGCGATGACGCATGCGGGTACATCACCGCTCCCATTCTTGGCGATATGGAGGATATAATCGTCGAGCAGCGAGCGCCCGATGTAGAACTCATTGGACCACAATGTGCGCGCGATCGCCGCGCGGAGCTGCAGGATATGATGCTCGATCGCCTGGCGATCCTTGGCCGACAGCTTCTTCTCGTCCGTGACGAGATCGTCGATGCTGTCGAACTGGCTGAGCAGGTTGTGCTTGGCCTTCAGGAAATCGTCGGACTGTTTGAGCTTCTTGCCGAGCGTGACAGTCAGGCCGCCGAGCGTCGCGGTCATTCGCCGCCCTCGCTCTTGCGGGACGCCTGCCATTGCTGTGCTGCCACCTCGATGTCGAAATTCTCGATCGACAGACCCACGATCGTGTTGATGAAGGTCTTCGCCTCGGCAATCACGGCCTCCGCCTCTTCGGGATTGCTGAAGGCACCTTGATGTACCACCGCATTGCGCACCGCGTTGATCTTCTCGGCCGATGCCTTGAGCACCTTGCCGATCGGGCTCTCGTCCGGGGTCGCGAAATAGACCGGCACGAAGAGCCGGGTTACCTTGAGCGGCAGGCCGTTCGCCCAGCGCAGGAACATGTCGACGATCGTGTCATCAAATTCGGTCTTGCGAGCCCATTCCGTCCGAATGGCGTAGTTGGCCGCGATCTCCGCTGCCGTCGCGCAACGGACAATCGCCGCAGATGGCTCTTCTCGAAGGTGTAGTCCGGATAACTTGGTCCACTGTGACTGCAATTTTTCGAGATCGGTGCGCTCATTGTAGGGCTTCGACGATTTCTTGCGATGCGCGTTACCGTTTGCCTTGGTCATCTGCCCCCCCAATTTTGCCGCACTCTGAACCGGACAATCTCTTCAATATCTTTTCTACAGCGAAGGTATAGCGTGCGATGCTCGGGCAGGTTGATCGGAAAAGCCCGGCGCCAAACAGGGGGATTGAATGACCGCAGTCGCGGCGACGAACGTCTATTACATCAAGCTCGGCCGGGGCGGCGATTGGGAGGCCGAGAGCATCCGCGACGGCGTGCTGCGCTTTGGCTATCGCGAGGCGCCGCACGATCTTTGCGTAGCGGGCGACTGGTCGGGCGTCTGGGAAGCGATGAAGGAGCGCCGGGGGGACGCTGGCGCGGCGACCCGCGATGTGAAGCAGATTCGGGCATTCTACGAGAGCGCCGAGGATACCATCTTCATCACCTTTGTCGGCGGCCTGCTCTACTGGTGCCGGCCGGCTGGCGACATTGAGATCCTGTCGGACAATAGCCACCGCCGCGCGACGCTCGATGGCTGGCACAGCACATCGATCGGCGGGAGCCTGCTGACGACCGATCGGCTCTCCGGGCGATTGCTCAAGGTCCAGATGTTTCGCGGGACGATCTGCGACGTGGGCGCGGCCGACTATCTGCTGCGCCGACTGAGCGATGAATTATCTCCAGAGGTGGCGGCAGCCGAAGAGGCGGAACGCGCCCTCACCGCGGCGATCATTCCCCTGATGCGATTGTTGACCTGGCAGGATTTTGAATTGCTGGTCGATCTCGTCTTTTCGAGCAGCGGGTGGCGCCGGCTCAGCCAGGTTGGCCGAACCCAGAAGACGATCGATCTCGAACTGGTGCTTCCGAGCACCGCCGAACGGGCCTTCGTGCAGGTGAAATCCCAGGCCACGCGGGCGTCGCTCGACGATTATGTCGGTCGGCTCGCCGAAGCTGACGCGTATGACCGGATGTTTTTCGTCTGGCATACCGGCAACATCCCGGAGAACGGGGGGCCGGAAGGCGTGATCCTGCTCGGGCCGCAGCGACTCGCGCGGATGATCCTCGATGCAGGATTGTCGTCGTGGCTCCGGGAGAAGGTCTCGTGAGGCTCCACATATCTGCACTGTCGCTAGCGCGGCCTGCGCGAAAGGACTGAGCGTGGACTACGAACCTTATCCCGATGAGATGGAGGACGAGCCTCGCTATCGTCCAGTAGCGGACATCGGCCACGCCGAGCTCTACGAGGCCCTGATGACACTCGCCGGGTTTGGCGAGAACCCATTTCTGGCCATGCAGGCGAGCCAGCTGTGCCTGGTCGACAACATGCTCAACCGCGTTGAGCAGGAGATTCTGGAACGCCAGCTCGATGATGAACCGCCGCGCGGCCGGATGGCGCAGCTCTCCGCGCTGACGCCAATGTGGATCTATGCCGCCTATGAACTGCTGCGCACATGGCGCCAGCGGTGCGAAGAGGTGATCAAGCTCGCGGAAAATGGAGGGATCAGCCTGAAGGCGACGAACCTCGCACGGGAACTCGGCTACCGGCACTACGACCGGGAACTTCGGGCCCAGCAGCTTCGCGACGCGCAGGAGCGACCAGAGCTCGTCGATCAGATGCGGATCGACCTCCGCCGAACGGAAATGGGCTTCACCAGGCTCGAGTTCCTGCGCGTCGCGCTCGCCAAGCATGAGGTGAGCAAGAAGGGGAACAAGAAGCCCATCGCCTTCGCGCCCGGGCGGGCCACAGTCGACCGCCACTGCGGCGCGATGCAGTATGAGCTGAGCAACGGTGGCGCCATCATCGACTATGTTTCGCGCAGGGAGGTCGCAGAGACCATCCGATATATCCCGGAGTTGGAGAACCCGAGCGACGAGGATCTTGAGGGCTTTAGGGCCTACATGAATCCACCGGATGTCGAACCGCCGACTCTTTAAGATCACGAGTGCGCCTGCGATGTCGATGAGATGAACGGCCCACGGCAGAAGACGCTCGCGAGCTAGTCCGGGACCAGGATTTCCATCGCTGCGAGCTGAGCTACCAGCTCCGCCCTGGTGATTGGTACATTGAACCGCCATTCAAGCAGCCGCACACCGTGACGGGCCAGGAGCCCCCGCTTTTTCTCATCGCGCAATTGGGTGAGCTTGAGCCCTTCCTCGCCGCCAAAGAGCGCCACGGGCGCGTAGTGCTGCTGTCCCTGATACTCGATTGCAAGGCCCAGCTCCGGCACATGGATATCGACGGACTGCATGCCGAGGAAGGCCGGCCGCCATTGGTGAACCGCCGAGGGCCATAGGGTGCGAACGAGGTCCAGGAGGGCGACTTCGGAAACCCAGCCCAGTCCGATCTCAGGAATCGACCGCTCACGGCGGAACGCCTCTTCGGCCGCGACCATAGCGGTCGCAAAAAACGCCGATGCCCCCGTGTCGGCGGCGCCGATGTTGATCGAGAAGATCCGGCCACGCCGGGCACCATGGTTCGTGAACTGCGCCATATGACGCCGATAGGCCGCCCAGTCGGAAGCGGGCGGCATGGGCGGTATCATAGTCGACCCGAAATCCGGTCGAAGCCTGATCATCTCCTCCAGGACTGGCGGCTCCAGCGTGAATTGCGCATCGAGATGAGCGAGGAACGCCTCGAACTCCTCCAGCAGCCGCCCGACGATGAGCGAGGATTCCGCATGTCTGCGCGCCAGTATACGGATGTCCTGCGCGCGCAGGGGCGATCCAGTCAGGAACCTGAGATAGATGACCTCGTCGAAAAGCGGCTCACGATCGCGGCCTGGCACCGCATCGACCAGCGCCAGTGCCTCCTCGAGCCGGTCAGCTTCGGTGAGTTCCAGAACGCGCTGCCAATGCGGATCAGGGTCCCAGGGTCTGCCGTAGAGATCGGGGAGATCGTCCGGGAGACCGGTGCCGTCAGCGCCGCGCCATTTCTCGCCGAGCAGGCGCGCCTGCAAACCGTAGCCCCGGGCGCGCTGGTTATCCTCCCAGACACGAGCAATCGGCAGGGCCGGATCGAGAGGATTGGGCTCCCAGGATTGGCCTTGGGCGATCCCTTCCGGACGCATCACATAGCCGATGTCGAAGCCCGCGGCCGCGTAATCAGCCATGGCAAGATCGCCGATTGCTTCGACGATGCGCTCAAACAGGCAGACCTGATCTTGCCGAACTCCGATCGAAAGCAGGACGCGCCCGCGCGCCGACGTCTGTCGGGACAGGCCCGGAGCGTGGGCCGAAAGCTCGATGGCGCGCTGCCGCCGAATTCCCGGCCCTTCGAGGAAGTGAATCCGGTGGGTGATCTCGTCAGGGAAGTCGGGATAGGTCAGGGGGACCGGCGTCACCGCCTTGGGCACGCGCTTCTTGGGCGGCGCCTCTGGACCATATTCCGTCAGCAGCTCACCGCAGAGCGCCGATAGCCGCGCGAAATGGACGGCCGTCGGCGAGCCTGCGTCGCGTTTGCCAGCGAGCGTCGTGTAGAGCTTCTGCCACTTTGCCAGATCCTTGCGGTAGAATTCGCGGGACATCCGGCTGCGCAACGTGTCCTCGTGGAGCTTCGCCGCCTCACGGAACGCCTGAAGACCGGCATCTCCCTCTTCCGGTGACGGGGGCTTCAGCACCACGCCTCTCGCCTCGTCAGCCGAATGACGGCGAGCCGTCGGCCCAGCCGGACGCCTGCCACAGGATGTTGAACTGCTCCTGCAATTGCGGCTGCATCGGCGCGGCGAGATCGGCGACCTGAAGCTCAGGCAGGAAGAGCTCCGGCTTGCGGATCCTGCGGCCGCCGCCGCGGGCGCGCGTCAACTCGACATCCTCCACCCCGCGGAATGCGATGCCGGCGACGGCCGGACCGGTTAGCCCTACGTCCGCGAGCACGCTGGCAAGCCGGTCGAGATGCATAGCAATCGATGCTTCCAGCTCGCGGCCATCCACGAGGATTTGGGGATCATCATCGATCCGGGCCCCGATCATCGCCTCGAATTCGATCAACCCGGGGCGGACCAGGCGGGTACGCCACCGGGTCTCCGGGTTATTTTCGGTCTGGATGAGCGGCAGCCCATAGCTCCACCACTGACGCTCATCCGAATTCGACTGTACCCGGGCCTGGCTGTCAGGGGGAAAGCGCAGCGCCGCTGCAAGGGCGGTCTTGGGATCGAGGGTCGGCCGGTCCATCGCGGCCAGCGGCACGATGCGCAGCGTCATGCTGGGCATGGCGACGATCTCGGGAAGCCCGCCGCGCATGCGATCCATCTCCAATTCCGAAATCGCGGTACGCGCCGCTTCCCAGCGGTGATCGACCTGCGGCGCCGCAGGGGCCGGCGGCGCCACACGAATCCGGGAGCGCCCCACCTTCTCGAACGCATCGATCGCGCCGATCAGGGTTCCGGCGCGTGTATTGAGTTCCCGGATCGCGTCCAAAGTACTCTGCTGCATGCCGTGCCGCACATCATAGTCGGTCTTCGGCCAGGCCATGTTGGGGTTGCGGCCCATCACATGAATGCGCTCATAGACCAGCTCCATGAGGGACGTGTTCGCCGCGCGCAGCGCCATCGCAGCCTCCTGCAGGGCCGCGTCCTCGAAATCGAAGGCTGCACCAGTCCAGGTGGCTGCCATATCGTCTAGCGGGTCCAGCGCCTTGCGCGGATAGGGCGTTCCGAAATTGTGCTCGCGCAGGAACTGGCGCAGCAGCTCCGGGATCTGCAGGCGGTAACGCTGCAACAGTTCGACGTCGTGGGGATGCGGCTCGGCCGGCGGCGCAGTCGCCCGAAGGACCTCGTCGTCCAGGATCAGGCGAAGGGTGCTTTCCAGATCCTTTTGAAGCCCAGCCCGGGCCGCCTGACGCTCCTCGTCGGTCGCATCGGCCGGGCAGTGAAAGAGGATCGGCCGTTTGAAGTGGGTAAGGTCGAACGGAAGGGGATGCTCGTCAGGATGGCCCATGGCCGTGTTCATGACGCCGATCATCCTGCCCCACCCGCGCGATTTCAGCGCCCAGCCATGTTCGAGCAGGACGTTGGGGTTGGGCGAGAGCTGGCCCTTGGCGCGCGTGGCAACGTGCGTGAGGTCGGACAGGAAGGCGACTGCTCTGTCGATCTTGCCGAAGATGGTGTCCGCGAGCGGTGGCATCCCCGGCACATCCACGGTGTCACGATCGGCGCGAAGCTCACGATCGGCAGGGTCGACGTCCGCGTCTGCATTGACGGCTCGTATGGCGCGGTCGAGCGCCCACTGGATAAATCCGCGACCGACCCGGTTCTCCGTGTCGCTTTGCCAGGAATAGAAGATATGGTGCGGCATTCAGGTGGCGATTCTCGTCGTTATTGCGGACGTCCTCGCTAACATGCCTGCCTGGTCCAGGCATTAGCGACGCACTTCCCTCGTGGAATGATTGTCATCAATGACACTTTACCTGTTAGTGCTTGGTAGAGTGTCATTGGCGACATCTATCGGCAAATCACCGTCCAGTCCCGTTCAGGTCGGCGGCGGCGCCCGAAGACGCTCGATCAATGCATCCACTTCGTCCATTTCCGTCTCGAGACCGACCAGCGCCGCCCGCAATCGCATCAGGACGAAATCGTGCGGCAAGAAATGCCGGGCAAGCCAGCCACGCCGGTCAATATGAGAGATGCGACCGGTCAGCGATTCGATCGCACTGGCGCACCGGTCACGATCGGCGAGGGCAGTATCGATCTTGCGCTGCCACGCCCTCGTCCGCGCCTTGGCACGGCGTATGTCATCGCGCTCAGCCTTCGCGGCAATGCGTTGCGCTCTCGCCGCCGCCGCATTCTCGACCTGCTCGCACCTAGCGCGCTGCGCGGCCGCCCGCTCCTCGCGCTTCTCGAGCGCGTAGCGCCGGACCGCCGGGCTGCCCACCGGCCCGACCATGCGAACGAACCAGCTCAATCTGCGCCGCGCCTTGTGTTCGATCTGCGAAACACGCTGGCCGGAAAGACCCATGACATCGCCGATCTCGCGGAGCGTTCGGAGCCGGCCCCTTCCAAGCCCATGACGATGGCGAATGACGTCTTCCTCCTGCGATGTCAGAAGCGACAGTATCGTGTCGATCGCTGAGCCGTGTCCGGCCCGGTTCGCCGCCTCGAGCGCTTCGATCGCCTGCTGTCCCATTTCGGCGGCGCTCCCGAGAATGTCCATTCGCTGCTCCTCCTTCCGCCAGCAGGCGGCCACCGTCCAGCCGAGCGATCAAAGCGGTGCCAGCCGTGACACCATCGGCTGCGTCTTCAGATTTCCGCCCGGCCGACGGTGCAGATCGATGATACGGCCTGCCGCCGGCGTGAAGTCCATCAACCCGGCCACCGTCTCATAGGATGTGTTTGGCCCGAAATAGCGCTTCGCGCCGTGCCACTTCCGCCCCTCGATCAGGCGGACCCGGTACGTGCCCGCAGGCACCGGCAGGGACACCCGGTCATTGGCGGCAACATAGATCGACAGTGCATGGGTGTTCGTATCCGGGTCCACCAATTGCTCCACAGCGTTGGCATCAGCGGCCGCGATCGTGAGATGGCTTCGCGCGACCAGACCTATCACATTGCCCGCGACCGTTACCGATCCGCTTTCCGGAAACGGCTGCGCCGGCTCAAGATCAGGAATCCAGCCATGACGCTGCGCGTCCCCATAAAATGGGATTAGGATCAGCAGCAGGCTGAGCACCGGCAGGGCGAAACGAACAGCGATCGCCGCCGCCGACGGTTGCCGGCGATATCGCTGGTGGCTCGGATCAAGCCAGGCCGCCTCGATCCGCCCCCTTCCCTCATTCCATCTCGTCCGGTTAGCGCGCTGTCTGTAGCGCTCGCGCATATAGTCGCGATCATCAATGCCCATTGAGCAGTCGCCTCCTGCCGAATGTCCGGGCCGCTGACGTCTCGGTCAAAACCAACCGTCCTTGCGGCCTTCGCCCGTGTCGCGAAGGTTTCGGCCGTCGATGGCGGAGCGGCGGATCTCCAGCTCGACCTCATCACCCTTGCGCCGGGTGCGGAAGTCCGCATTGCTGAGGCCGTTGCGCCGGGCATAGTCCTCGGCGGCCTTCTCGCTGCCGAACTTGCCGCCTTCGTCAAAATCCCATGCCATCGTCACTCTCCTTGCTTTCAGCCGGCACCGCGCCGACCGTTCGTCATCAAAGATCAAGGCCCAGGCTGCGCTCGGGCAGCGGCGGCAGCAGGTCTGCCTTTTCGGGCTTGAGATCCGGGGGCGCCTTGAGGCCGTCGCCCTTGATCGGTGCTGCGGGCTCAAGCGGCCCGTCCGGAATGGGGGGAAGATCGGCGAGGATGTCCGGCTGATCCGCGAGGTTGATCCCGTCGATCGGGCCGGGATCGAACTTCACCGGCTTGGCGCCGCCCTTCTTGCCGTCGATATCGAGGCGGCCGACCGTCTCTAGGGCCGAGGTCTTGTTGCCGGCATTGTGGTCGAGCTGGCGTTCGAGCTTTTCCTTATCGTCCACGATCATGGTGAGTTCGTCGCGCACCCGCGTCACGCCCACATTGAACAGGCGCTGGTTCGACAGGTTGCGCTCATGGCTGTCCATGACCGTGATCGCCTTGTCGGTGGTGATGCCCTGCGCCATGTGCATGTTGAGCGCGTAGGCGAGGTCCAAACGCGAGAGCATCGGATCGCCCGGCGCCAATGTCAGGGTCTGATTGCCCGCCGTCTCGACGGTGATGCCCGAGGCATCGGCCGAGATGATCCGGGCGAGCGCCGCGTTGTGCAGGTCGCGCGGCTTGTCGTTCGCGGTCCAGCGGATGCGATCCCCCTCGCGGACATGCAGATCCTTCTTCTCGGTGAGTTCGAGCCGGTCCCGCTTTTCGGTGGGCGAGAGGCGCTGCGGGTCGAAGCGAATCTTGCGGCGCCCATCGACCAGTTCGACCTTGCCCGAGGGCAGCACCCTGGAGACGTCATAGCGTCCCTGCGCGAGCCCGACGTCCTGCGCGCCGCCGCGGCCGACATCGAGGGTGAGGCCGGGCCGATAGCTGGCGGCGTAGCGAAGCTCCTCGCGGGTCAGGTTCACGCGGTCATAGACGATGAGATGGATGCCCTCGCCCCGCACGGTGCCCTCGGCGGCAAGGCCGTCCTGGATGCGCTGGTTGATGATGGCGCGGGACTCCCGGCCAGACGCAAACACCTGGGTCGCGGCACGGTCGTCCGCCCCCAGCGCGAGCCACCTGTCGGCGGCCTCTTCGGGCGGGTTCGCGCTTTCGTGGACGTTATCGCCCAGCACCTTCATCGCCTCGCCCGCCTTACCGACATTGGCGAGCGCGGCGACGGTGCGCAGCGTGTCGGTCCGCTGACGGATATTCTCGTCCATTCGGGCCATCGTGCCGCCGGCGGCCTGGATCATCGCGAAGGACTTGCCGGCGTCGATCGAGGAGAGCTGCTGGCGATCGCCAACCAGCACGAGCTTGTCGATGCCGAGCGCCTCGACGATGCTGTGAAGCTTCAGCATGTCGGCGCTGGAGACCATCGAGGTCTCGTCCACGACCAGCATCGCGCCGCCGAGCCGCTCGCGCGCCTCCTCGTAGCGCGGCGTATCGCGCTCGGTCAGGTAGCGCTCGTTGGCGAGCACGAACGAGGCGATCGTCTGGCTCTTGATCCCGGCCCCTTCGGCGAGGTCGGCGACCATCTTGTTCTGGAAGGCCAGGCCCAGCACATCCTTGCCTTCGCCTTCCGCGATCCGGGCAACCGCCTGCAGCATGGTCGACTTCCCGGCGCCGGCGACGCCCTGGACAGTCACGGTCCGATCTTCGGAGGAGAGGATCAGGGTCGCGGCTGCGAGCTGCCCCGCATTGAGCGGGCGATCGGCGACCTCCTGCAGGCGGGCGGGCCCATCCTGCGCGGGGAGTATCGGCACCGCCTTGCCCACGCCCGCATCGACCGCCTTGAGAACGGCTTCCTCGGTGCGCAGCGCCTCCTGGGTGGTCACCATCCGGACGCCCTTGTCGCCGGCGCGGGCGACACCGGGGATTAGCTGGCGGTTGTCGTAGAGCTGCTCGATCCGGTGCTCGACCGTCTCGATGGTGACGCCCTTCAGGCCGAGGTCCAGCGCGGTCTTGGAGAGCTTGTTGACGTCGAACGCCGCCTCGCGTTCGGCGAGGATGCGGACGGCCGAGGCTACCGCCAATTGCGTCCGGGCGACGGCCGGCGATTTGGTGGCGCGGGCAAGGCCGCTGTCGATCAGCGGATCGGGCGAGCGAAGGAAGCCGCCGATGAGATCGCGCGCGCCGGCGATCGCGTCGGTGACCGCCCGGAAGCCCCGCTCCAGCTTGTTGTCGGCGGCGCCCTGCCCTGCCCGGGCCAGCGCCGAGGCGAGCAGTCCTTTGCCGTCGAACCCGAGCTCCGCCGCCTTGTCGATCCATCCTTTGAGGAGCCCGTCGCGGTCCTCGACATTGAGCTTGGGATCGCGGGTGGTGGTGGTCACGCCGTCGCGCCCCTTGGCCGAGACGATGCCGAGCTCGGCCGCCTTCTCGAGGATCGCCTCGCGCCGTTGGCTGAAGGCATCGATGATCGCCTTGGGCACGCCCATGATCTCGAACGTGCCGTGCTTGCCCTTGAGCTCGACCTGGTAGCCGAGCTTCTCCAGCCCGGCGCGCAGGTAGGCGTGGTAGATCGCCCCGACGACCGCGTTATTCGACCAGATCTTGTCGGCGTGCAGCGCCTGCCATTTGCCGTCGGGCATCTGGGTCAGATTGGCGATGACGGAGTGGACATGGGCCTGCGGATCGAGCGCGCGACTGGTGTCGTGCTGGAACAGCGCATAGACGAGCTTGCCGGTCGGCACCGGCACCTTGCGACCCTCGACGTCCTTGCGCCCTTCGGCGAGATTCTTCTCGACCCAGGCCATGGTTTTCTGGACCGCGACCATGTTGGCGGCGAGCACCCGCTTGTCGCCGGCGACATAGGCCATGACCGACACGGACTTGGGCGCGGAGAAGGTGAGGTCGACACCGTTGCGCCGGTTTTCGACCTGGGCGACGCCCTCTCCGCTCGGCAGGACGCCGCTCAGAATCTGCTCGAAGCTTTCGCGGCTGACTTCGCCTTCAAGCGCGAGGGCTTCGGCCCCTGCCCCGCCCCAGGCACTGACCTCGGAGGAGCCATCGGCCGTGTAGTAATTGTCCTTGAAGTCGTCCTTCGCGAAATAGTTCGCGGCGCCTGATGCGGAACGGACGGCGGCGACCGAGAGCATGGATCAGATCCCCATGTCGAGATCGTCCTGGTCACGGCCCGCGGCGAAGCCCTGACGCAGTTCGATGAGGGTCTGATCCTCGACTTGCGGCGCCTGCGGTGACGGTCCGCGCCGGTCGTCGGCGGGCCGCTGGCCGGTCTCCTGCTGGGCGTCCCTGCCGCGCGCGCCGTCCTCCTTGCCGCCGCCCGCTCCCTTCGCCTGCGGGGGCACCGGCCGGTCATCGCTACGCGGGGCGGTACGATGGGTTTCGGCGGCCTGGTCCTCGCTCGGCGACTGCAGGATCCGCGCCGCCATTTCCTTCGCAAGATTGGTTGGCTCGACCACCTCATCCACGATCTGGACGGCGCCGTCCCTGCCGCCGGCCTCACCGCCCTCCTCGTCGAAAATCTCCTCCCCGCGCTTGGACCGGACGGGCTGCATCACGGGACGCTTCAGGAAGCCCGGCGCCACGATGGGGTAGTTCTTCCATTCGAGAAGGATGCGCGCGGCCGGGAAACCGTCGGGGAATTTCACGAACCCGTGCATCGAGGGCAGGTTGGTGATGTCGTCGGGGATCACGAGGGGCTCGACCTGCTTGCGCGGAGTCAGGGTCGAGGCGTCGCGATTGTTGTTGTAGCCGTAGCTATAGGCCTCATCCATCTGCCGCACTTCGCGGTTGCCGATGTACTGCGAGCACTCCTCGGCGGTCTTGAACTCGCTGGTCGCGAGGATGAGCTTGGAGCGGGCGAGCGAGGCGAGATTTCGCGCGCCTTCCTCGCCATAGACCTCGACCAGCTTCTGGAAGCTGTGGAGCCCCAGGATCATTGCGCCGCCGAAGTTCCGCGCGGTCTGCAGGCCCTTCTCGATCGCAGGCAGGCGGTGCAGCGCGCCGACCTCATCGAACATGAACCAGGTCCGCAAGCTGCGCGTGCGCGGCAGCGTCATGAGGCTGGTGATGGCGATGTTCATCCAGAGCGTCAGCAGCGGCCGGTTCATCTCCAGATCGTCGTAGTCGGAGGTGACGAACAGGATCGATCCGGGCGCGCGCTCGGTGGTCATCCAGTGCCGGATCGAGAACGGCTCTCCTTCGTCGGGCAGGAAACGCAGGACCTGCGCATTGGTGTTGAAGACGGCGCGGATCGATTCCGCCATGCGGGCCGCTTCCGGGGCGGTCAGCGGGTCGGCGATGGTGTTCGCGAGGAAGCGATGCACCCGCTTCAAATCGGCGGTCATCAGGTTCTCGGCGAGCGCCAGGTTGGTGGTCTGGCCGCGCTCCTGAAGCCGGACGCACATCTCGATGAACAGGGTGCGGGCCGCGAGCGCCCAGAAGGGCTCGGACGAGCCGCCATCGGAGGGAATGAGCGCCGCGGCGGCCGACGTGAAATGGCTGTAGGTCGAGCAGTCGTTGAAGATCGACCAGGCCGGGCAGCGCTGGTCCATCGGGTTCAGGATCGTGTCGCGCATGGGATCGTAGAAGGCTTCGACATAGGCGCCGGTGAGATCGAAGATCACGGCGCTGTCCTGGCGCTGGCGCATCTGGCTGACCAGACTCCTGAGCTCGGTGGTCTTGCCCGCGCCGGTGGTGCCGATCAGCATGGAATGGGACTGCTCGAGGCGGTGCGGATAGGGGATGCCGGCGAGCGTATAGGGATGGTGGATGCCGCCCGCCTTCCGTGTCGCGAACGGCAATTTGAGCACGGCGGCGGACGAGCGGCCGGGGAAGAACTCGCGCGCGTCCTCCGCGAATTTTTCCGCATTGTGCTGCGCGATTTCGGAGACCAGCACGGCGCGATCGACCAGCATGGCGCCGCGCTCATGGCGTTCCTGAAGGATCGAACGCCCACGCCTGCGCGAGATGTCGACGAACCAGATGGTGAGTGGCGCGACCACGAAAACCGAGACGAGGATCGAGCCGATCAGCGCCCGGATGGTGGTCTCCCAGGCCTGCTGCACGGCCGGGATATAGGGCACCACGGGCATGACCGTTTTGTAGATCTCGCCATTGGGCAGGGTGACGTTGACGCGCTTGTTGGGATTGAGGTCGACCCAGTTCCAGAGCGCCGAATAGATCTTCATGCAGACGAGCTGGAATCCGTGCTCGTGGAGGCGGATCGAGAGGATGACGAACCAGGCCGCGAGGAAGGCGAAGAACCAGACCATGATGGGCAGCCGCGCGCCCGAAAACCACATCAGCATCTCGTGGGTGAGAAGCTGTGAGCCGCGGGTGAAATTGCCCGAGTTTCGCTGCACGCGGCCGCGCGCAGAGTGGTGGGTCAGCGGGATGTTTTTCCCGTTCGAGCGGATGTCCTCACGCGCCATGATATTGCACCAGGCGCTTGTCGGTTTCGGCAACGAGGCGGTCGCGAAGCTCAGGATATTGCTCGCGCAGAATGACGTCGAGCACGAGCTGCTGGAACTCGCTGATCCGGGCCAGGCGGCGCTGGCTCGCGGTCAGCACGTCGGAGGATGAAAGGAAGACATTGAGGGCCGACCGGATGACGTCGGCGACGCTCAATTTCTGTTCGGCGGCGATCACGCTGAGGCGGTCCCATTGGGCGCGCTCCAGGCGGACGTTGTAATGCCGGTAACTGGTAGCCAAGACCAACCTCCTAGCAGGGAGGCTGGTGGGGACTGAAGAATGGCTCTATTTATAGCCGAGCGGCCCGGTTCCGGCAAGTTGATCGTCATGGACCAGCAGGCCGTAGTCTCACAGACCACGCGCGAATGGCTGATTTCCGCCGTTTTTGCCCGCCCACCAGCTCGTACTACAACGTAGTCTCCTTTCCTTCCGCGCTAACCCGTTGTGAAACAACGGAACTCATGCACCTTCAGGTGCGTAGGGTGTGCTAATCCCAAGAGCCCGATCCCCTGTCCCTGGGCCTGTTACGATGTCGTCGGAGAGGAGCCGGTTGCCGGGACCGGCGAGGTACGCGCCGCCGTGAGGCGGAACGCGCGAGGCCGGTGTCACCGATCCGATCAGGGCGCGAAAAGCCCCGATGCGCAGCATCAACGTCGGCCAAAGGGCCGCGTTGGAAAGGCGAGGATCGTGACCCGAAGGGCGGAGACAAGGCGCATGCCTTGGCTCCGTGAGGTTGGGCTCTCGTTGCCTGAAGGGCATCGGGAGCCCTAGCGAATAGAGCCGTCGTCGGGCGCAGGCCCGATGCGCCCAGCCCCATGAATCTTCTTCTTCCTGCCCTCACCAACCAGCGCTATGTTCAGCCAGTTCATAGCCCGATTAGCCTTCACAAGAGGCACCTATGGCAAAGACACTGGAACAGGAGAGACAGGCTCTCGAAGAGGATCAGCGCCGGCTGGAAGAGCGGCGCAGGAAGCTCGAAGAGAAAGAGCGCGAGCAGGCGATCGCGACGATCGAGAAATCCGGACTGCTGAAGCTTGAACCTAAGCGGCTCGCCGATCTGACGGCCCGCATCAAGACACTGGGTTTCGAGGAAGTCGAAAAGCGGCTCAAGGCCTGAATCATCCCCCGCCGCGGCAACGCCGCGGCACGGTCATGGGGGGCTCGATGCCCCCCGTGACCGTTCCTCTCCCAGCAAAAAAAGGGGAGAGGCCGCAGCCCCTCCCCTATCGTTCAGAATTCGTCGATGATGCCGCCCGGCGCGGTGTAGACGATCCGGTCGATCATCGCCTGTCCGAGCGCGCCGTAGTCGCCCTCGTCAATGGCGAGGAACCCCAGCTCATCGTCCTCGACCACATGCTGGTCGAAGTAGCTGTGCATCGCGCGGCGCTCGGCATTGGCGACGGCGGCGAAGTAGGCGGCGTGCTGATCGGCGGCGGCGATGTTCGTGATCGTCTGCATGTTCGTCTCCTGTCGTCTTGAATGACAGGGGAATGGCGTCGGGCGGGCGGGACCGTGTCAGGCCTCGCCGGCTTGCCGGCGACCGCAAAGCGGCGGTGGGGGTCACGATTTTCTTCGGCGGCCACCGTCGTTCGAGATTGATGCGCAGCGCCCGATCCGCCGAAGAAAATGGTGGGGCCCCGCCGGGCTTGAGACGGTCTCGTCCGCCCGACAGAATGGGAAGACTGTGAGAGATTTTTCCTCTCGGGGAAGCGCCTCCGGCAAGGCGTAGCGGCGCGCGGACCGACGGGTCCGTGCGGCACGCGAGCGAGCCGGTGTCGTCACGATGAAACGCCGCCCCATCATGGCTTTTGCGAATTATGAGAACGGCGTGCACGGACCCTTCACCGATCTCGGCCAGCGGGCGGAGCGGATGGACAATCCACTGATCCGGGAGGGTGCTGGACAGGGCCGAAACGACTTCGCCTTGGTGTCACAGGAGGTCTGTGTTAGGCGCCGGATTGCGCTGCGAAGGCTGCGGCGCCGGGACTGGTAATCCCGTCGAGAAAGGCAGCTCGGTGTGATCTCACGCCGGGGTGCCTGCGCACATGTCCAGGTGCCTTGGCACTAAAAGCGTAGGCGCATGTCTCGACGTGTTACCAGCCCCGGCTCCCGCGCACGGCGCGGGAGCTCTCCGGGGAGGAGCGACGGCCCGGAAGCTCGCGAGGATGGACCGCGCTCGAGGTAGCGATATGGACCTCTCGGAGACGGACCCGACGGTGACACGGGCGCTTGCGCTGGCATTGATGCGGCAGGCCAAAGAGTATCTGGCGGCGACAAACGATGTCGATGCCGCCGACCAATTGCAGCGCGCGATCGATACCCTGCTGACACCGCGAACGCCGGTCGCGGCATAGGCTCGCAGCGGCATTGCGGGGCGCGCCGCGCGCGGCGACGCGCCCCTTCGCGACGTCTGGTCCGGGCGGAGGCTATGCCCATTCCAGACGGGAACTGTCGTCAAGATCTCCGGTCGCGATCAGGCGGTCGAGCCGGGACAGGTATGGGGCTGCACCCTGCGCTTCGACGCTGCGCCGGATCGCGGGATCAGCGAGGCGGGCACGGACATTGTCGACCGGGATTTCGCCGACGCTCTCCGGTCGCAGTCCAAGCCCTTCGAGCAGCGCGAACGCATTCTGATAGGCCAGATCGAGTTCGAGGCCGAGATCGGAGGTCAGCCCGACCGACAGGGTGATCGGGCCAGTGTCGCCCTCGCGATAGACGCTGACCCGGCGGCCGCGAAACTGGGCCTCATCCAGCACCGTGATGACATCGGTCTGATAGTCGAAGATGCGTGCGATGCTGGCGAGCGCCAGCGGGCAGACACGCGCCTCGAACCGATAGGAGAGATAGTCGTCCTCCGCGAAATCCGGATCCAGCAGGGTCATGTCGAGACGCTCGCCTTGGCCGCGCAGAAATTCCCGGAAGGCGGCGAGCTGGCGGGCGTTGATGACGGCGGTCTGGCGTTCCTGATGGTCGGCCGATGTGGTGATGCGAAACACAATGGACATCTCGTCCTCCCTTGCTGAACGCAGCACCCGTCCCTTCTCCCCTCTGGCCGCCTGGCGGGGCGAAGTCGGTGCGAATGGTGGCCATTGCGCGAGCGCGCCAGCGCTCAGTCCCCCGCGGCGCGAAGGGGCTCGATGCCCCTGAGCGCCGCATGTCCACGCAGAAAAAGATGGAGAGGCCCCGGCCGAAGCCGGAGCCCCTCCAAGCGAGCACTCACGCGCTGCGCTGGGTGCGCTGGTGCGCGAGGCGGACGATGTGCAGCGGCACCCCCGCCTGCCGCAGCTTCTGGGCGAGGTTCTGCTGGATGCCCGAGCCTTCGCAGATGACGGCTTCCACCGGCTTGAGACCGAGAATGCGGTCATTGCGGACGAAGGCGGCGCGGTTGCCCTGACTGCGATCGAGGCGGAACTGGATGACCTTGACGCCGCGCGATGCCGCCCATGCGTGCGCCACGGCATCGCAGCCCTTCGCTTGCGCGGTGGTCGCGAGGATCATCTCCGGGATGCGTGCCTTGATGCTGTCGAGACCGTTCCAGAGCAGGTCCACGTCCTCCCACACCTGACCACCGGAGAACGCCACGACCGGGCCTTCGGGGGCGAACTGCTCGCGGCGCTCCCGGGCTTTCGAGGCAAGATAGTCGCGGGCCTCGATCATCGATGCGGTAAGCGCGCTGGAAACCCGGCTTCCCCGCACCGGCGAGAAGGGCTTGCCGGTTTCGACCCGATAGACCTCGGCGGCATGGTCGCGCATGCATTCCATCGCCTCGCGGCAACCCTGGAGGGTCTGGCAGAGGAGCTGGGTGTCTTCGAGTTCGGTCGCGTAGATCTCGGACGGATCATAGCTGCGTGCGAGATCGCCGAGCTTCTTGGCGGCGTCATCCTCGCGGCCCTCGATACGCTTCGCCACGACATGGAAGCTGTTGGCGAAACCCCACGCCAGATCGGCCGCAAACGGCTCCATGCGGGTGTCGCGCAGCACGTCGAACATGGTCTGCATCATCATCTCGGTGGCGGCCCGCACCTGCTCGGGATCGGGCATGTCAAGTGCTTCGGGCGCTTCGACGATGCTGAGCTTGGCCATCTCGCTATGTTCGATGAACGCGCCCTCGTAGGTCTGGGTCAGTCCGTCATTTTCACGCGACGCGGCGACGAAGCTGGCAAGGTCGGCGAAATTGTTGAAAGAAGTCATAAAAGCCTCCGAACAAGTCGATCTCTCATCCGGGATTGGATGAAAGATGAAATCTCATCGGATGGGCCGACGGGGCTTTGTCAGGGACGCGGGGACAAGTCCCCGCGCCGCCTCGGCGGGGCGTGGGGGAACCGATTTTCTTGGGGCCAGAGCGCAGCGACGGTCCCGGGAAAATTGGGGGGACCGCGCATCCTTGAGAAAGCCCCCCAAGGCACATCACACTACGGCGATGAAGCTTGTCTGATACCGAGATGTTAGAGAGAGAATTGGATTTGCCCCGGCCGCGCGGCGGCCGGGTTAACAGCAAATCGCTCCATACTGTCCCAGGAGAAACCCCCTCCCCATCACCCCCGCAAGGTGATCGTAACCCGGCAGGGCGGAGACGCGGCAAGGCCGTGGCTCCGGGAGCCGCAGGCGAGTAGAGCGCCGGTCCCGGCCTGAGCCTGTCGAAGGGCCGGGATGCGCCAAATGATCGAGCACCGACGCCGCAGGCAATGTTGAAGGAATGAAGAGTGAAGGCCCAGATTCAGGCGAACTATGAGGAGCGTCTATCGCGATATGCTGCACTGTTGCATGGCAATGAGCCACCGGGGCTGGTGGCGAAACTCGCCGTCTATCAGCAGCTCCTGCGGCAACGTGATATTCATGGCGACCGCCTGTGGCAGATCGAGCCGATCCTCTATCCGCTGGCGGAGCAGGACGTGATCGCGCTGGTGAACAGCGTGATCAAGGTCGTCACCGATCAGGAGTGGAAGCTCCGGGATGGGGCGAGCTTCCATGTCGGCGAGTTCTACGCGATCGGCGTCGAGAACATGGTCCACAACCTCGAGACGGGGCGACGCGCGAACTTCCCGGGCCAGTTGAGCTGAAGGGCGGCGCCCGCAGGCGCCGCTCTACCGGGTCAGAAGAAGTCGATCTTGTCGGCGATGATCTCGCAGCCGTACCGGGTGACTCCGTCGCGATCCTCCCAACTCGAATAGTGCAGCCGGCCGGTGATGGCGACGACATCGCCCTTCTTGCGCGAGGCGCCGGCCTTGCCGAGGCCGTTGAAGCAGGTGACCTTGTGGAACTCTGTCTCTTTGGCGGTGTAGCCGGTGGCGTCGTCGACATAGGTCTTGCCGTCCCTGAGCTTCACGCGATCGGTCGCGACAATGAGGGTGGTGACGGCGCCGCGGGTCTCGGGGTCCTTGGCGACGCGGCCGGCGAGATTGACGTTGTTCATGGTAGTGCTCCTCGTTGGGTCCAGCGGCCTTCCCGCCGGTGACACCGAAGAGCGGCGTGCGGAGAGGGTCCGCACCGTAGCGTCAGCGGAGGGGAACCCCTGGAGGGAGTTGGCGCGGGCAGCCGCGAAGCGGCAACACGGGCGACCGGATGGGGTTGCGGGACGTCTTCGTCTCGCCGCAGGTGTCAGGAACAGGCGAAAGAAGGCTGCTGGCCGCGGCGGGGCTCTACCCGATGGACGATCGCGCGGCGCGCTGCTCTTGACCCCGGCGCCGGCGGCGGAGCGCCCTCAGGAGTTCGTGCTCAGCAATCGGTCACGGGCAAGCCCGTTCGGCGAGGCCCGCTAGACGCAGCGATCGGGATTGAGGGCAGAGCCTCGTATTGCTCGGCCTCGGCGGCCTCAGGCGCGAAATGGCAGACGGAGTTTCGCGCGGCGGGACCTTTCGCGCGCGGTATCATGCTCATCAGCCCATCGGTCGGCGGCGATCTCTTCGTCCGTAGGTCGCGCGCCCGCGAGATCGGCCCGCTGCTTGTCGCTCAAGGTCTCGGCCGTGCTCACCGCCCGATTGCCGTGCCGCTGGTTCGTTCCCATGTGTTCTCACTCCGAAGTCGCGATGATCCGCGCCGCGTGGCAAATGCGGGCGCGGCCGATACTGGTCAGGAGGTACGCTTGACCTGCGTGACCTTGCCGGCGTCGTAGGCGGCGAGCCAGCGGGTGCGGATGGTTTCGTAGAAGGCGGTTGGAAGCTGACCGTATGCAACCTCGCCCAATGGATCGCCGGGCACCGTCCGAAGATCGGGCCCGGGCCATTGAAAATAGTTGAGCTCCGTGAGGACGACCCACGAGCGATCATCATCGAGCCCGAGACGAACCTTCGTCGCGTGCGGAATTTCAACGGCAAGGCTCGTGTCGGACGGCGGCGTATGGGTCACTGGCAGGATGGTGACCATCTTGGCGCCTGCCTTATTTGTCGTCGCGAGCAGCACGGCGCAGGGACGGTCTTTGCTGCCTTCTTCGTGACCTGCCTTTGCTTCATGGCTCCAGAGATACGAGTAGCGAATTACGAGGCCGGGAACTGGATCGGGAATTTGCACTCGTCAGGACTCGACCTCGTGATCGAAGGCAGCGGCTTCTGCCGGCGCTCGCGCCGCTCGAACCCCCTCCACGATTTCCTCCGGCACGTCAGTCAACGTGAAGACCTCGCGATCGCGCCGCTTGAGCCGCTGATATTCGGCGGCCGACATCAACACGAGGCTATCGTGGCCATGATGCGTGATGGTAAGGGGCGCAACCAGCGCCTGGCGGCTGATGCGGCCGAAGGCCTTTGACGCCTCAACGGAACTGACAGTCTGGGGCATGGTGATTCTCCTGTCCGGAAAGTACGGAGTTTCCGGATAAATTTCAAGTCCTCTCTGTCGCGCGCGCGAGGACGATAGCTGAGGACACGGTCACAGGGAAACGAAGGCAGGGCCCGCTTGCCGTGAGGCAAACGAGCCCTGCGGGGTTGCCGCGCGCCGGAGGGACGCGCGCGGCAGGGAGAGAGGATCGTCAGTCGGCCATCTCGGGCGTGCGGCGACGGCGGCCATTGCCCTGCGCGGGCTCGCCGCCGAACGCGCCCTCGGCCGAGGATTCACCCAGGCCATCCGTACCGGCGAGGCCGTTCGGCTTGGCCGGCTCGTCCGCACCGGGCAGCGGCGGCAGGCTGTCGTCGGCCGGGGCGGTGTCGGTCGGCGCATCGCGGCGGCGGTTGGGACGCGACCAGACGATGTTGTACGAGCCGTCGTCCTGACGGAACGCCGAGATGTAGAGCGGCTTGTCGAGGCTGGGATCCTCGATCTTGCCGTTGAGGAACATTTCGCCGGTCGCATTGGACGCCAGCTCGAACAGTGAGCCGACCTGGACCCACTGGCGTGCCGCCGAGAGCGCGAGGATCTCGAACTTGGGCGCACGCGGATTGGCGGAATGGACGGTGCGAAGGGCGATGACGATCGCGACCGTGAGCGTCGAGATTTTGCCGGTGTAGGTGCCGCTGGCGTTCTGGGTGATGGTGCCGATGTTCATGGGAAGTCTCCTGAGAAAGTGCGCTCGAACCCCTTGTCCGAACACCTTCTCTCACCCGCTCCTCTCCTCGGCCGTTCGGCCGAGTAAGGCGCGCCAGCGCCGCTCCGACGCGCCACTTCGGCGCCGTCGGGTACTTCAGGGCCTCGCAATCACGCGATGCGTGTCAAGTCTGGGGAGCGCTTGCCGATGGCCGCCACAGGGCAATGACATCCTGCATCTCTTCGGCGAAACCGAGACCGTCGATATAGACGGCGCCGCGGTCGTTCTGGCCGAGAAAGCCGATCACGCTCGTGATGTCGTTTGCCACGTCGATGTCGAGGCCGAACATGTCGGCGATCTCGAAATGACCAAGCTCCGGGCCATTCCACCAGGCCATCAGAAAGTTCGCGACGCGGCGCGCCTGCCCGGTGTCGCCCATGGCGAGCGGGATAAGCCGTGTCAGCGCCGCACGGGCGGAATCATAATCTGTCGGTACGGACGTCATCGGTTTTCTCCGCGCGCAGAGGGTATCGAGGCGACACCCGGGCGCAAGCGTTTCTGCCTCGAACGGCCCGATCCTAATGAATCGAGCCGAACAGCCGCCGCTTGACCTCGGCCTGGTGCCGGCCATCCTTCTCGCCGATCGTCGCGGTCATGTCGGCGAGGAGCTGTTCGGCAAGCCTCGGCGGGATTTCCGCATAGGGCGTGATAACGGCGATCGCGGCCTCGGGCGTGGGAAGCTCGCCCGGTTCCGTGCCCCGCCAGATCAGCGCTTCCCCTTCATCGGGCTCATCATCGGTGCGAAAGCACACCTGAGCATAATAGGTCTGGAGCGGTCGGTCCCAGCCTACCGCCGCGCAGATGACGTCGGGATGGCCGGCCTTGGGCGGGAGAATGTGCCTGCTCATGCGTGTGTCCTCCGCATTCTGTGCGCGACGTGCCGCGCGGCGCCTTCGGCGCTGTTGATGGCCTGACCTGCTGCCGATGCCGCGCGGCGCGCGCCCGCCCTGCGCAGCAGGTTACGGGCTTCGCGCAGGCGTTCAACGGCAATCGCAATGGCTTGTCCGTCCTCGGACGTCGCGGGTGTGATGCGGCGCAAGATTACCTCCATTTTGGTTGGAAATTGGCGAGGCGACTGATCGGCTCAATCGTCGCAGGGGAGCATGATCGTCAGGACACGGACGGTCACCGCGGCGTCGGCAGGATCTTCCGAGCCCCATTCGAGCGAGGGATCGTAATAATCGATGCGAAAGCAGACGATGTGACCCTCGAGCTCGAACTGCCCGTAGTTGCGTTCCGGGCCGTCATCAGGCTTGAATTCGTAGCGCCGGACGGCCGCGAGTACCGCGGCCTGGGCGACGGCTTCGCTGACGATGCGGTCGCCGCCTGCCAATGTGGCGAGACAGGTCGCCGTCATCACGATCCGCGCGTTTCGATCGAGGCCGAGCCGCACGCGGTCATTGAGCTCGGCGATCCGGGATATGGTGCTGGTCATGCTGCCTCCATCAAGCCGGCGTTGAAACTCGCGATCCATTCTTCCATCGTCGGCCGCTCGGCGATCGGCACGATGCTGGCGGCGTCCTGGAAACGGATGAGATCGGTCGGCGCATCGCGACGGATCGCGTCGATCTCGGCCTCGGGGAGCAGCCGCTCGGCGCGGATGAAATCGGTGATCCTGCCGGGCCGGGTCCTGGTCGATCGGCGCCACAATCCCTCGACGGTGCGCAGGCGCGGTTCGGCGCGGGCCTCAATCAGGACAATCAAGCGAAGGCACCACGCCGGCAGGGCGCGTACTTCATCGGGCCGGATGGCGCCGCAGAAGAAGCAGCTCGACTTGGGCGGCACCGGGAGACCGGCGGCCTCGATCCGGGCGATGCAGCGATCGCGCGTCCAGTTCCATTCGCGCAGCGGATAGCGGCACTGGAACAGCGGATCGTCCAGCCCGGCAGCATGGGCATGACGCCGGGAATCGGAGGGCGACGTGTCGTAGCCGATCAGCCGCTCGACCTTCTGCCCATTCGCCCATGCGGCGCGAGCCGGTGCCCATTGCTTCAGGAAAGCGTCTTGCGGCGCCACCTTCCATTTGAGGCTGCATTAGGTCTGCATCGACCTGTCGTATTGGCTGCGCAAAGCCCGCATTTCCGACATCCCCAGTCCTCCTCCCCTTCCAAGACGCCCGATTAGGGCGTGACCGCCTTCAGGCAGTGGAGGGATCGGGCGCTTCGGCGTTGATGCGGATAGGGACGGGCAGGCGTATCCGATCGAGTTCCTGCACGAGTTGCGCGTTGCGGCGTTCAAGGCGCTCCGCGCGCTGTTCGGCCTCGAGGGCGCGCTTCAGCAGGCTGGCATTATGTGTTGCGAGGGCGATGTTCTTGGCTTCCACGTGCCGAAGAGCAGAGCGTGTGCGATCGGCATCGCCGGCGGCCATTTCAGTGGCGCCCTCACGTTGCGATTGAAGCTCGCGCAGGGCGTCAAGAACGTCGGCATGGTGCGTATAGATGATGTTGCGGCCGACCCCGGCTGCTCGTGCAAGAGCGGCGACCGTTGGCGCGGCGGACGGGTCTTTGGCAAGGACGCCAAGGGCTTCGCGCAGACGTGCATTGGTGTTCGCCCGGCGACGGGCCTGCGGGGTGGATAGGTCAGATTCAGACGTCACCGGCATTTCCTTCGTCGAGCTGGTCGAGGATACGGCGAGATTCCTGGATGCGGGCTTCGGCAAGTGCTCGGCTCTCGCGATCGAGGTCATCGCGCTGGATCAATGCGGTGTTTCGTTCAAGCCGCGCTTCCCAGACCGGCCTATGCCGGTCGGTCACGGCGAAGTTGGCGCAAGTCGAGCAGGTGCTTTGTGTGCGAAGCACCGGGTTCGGCTCGCGCTCGCCGCCGAGGCAAGCGGAGGTCTCCCGGCGGTAGAGGCAGTAGCCCCAGTCGCATACGCCGAGGCGCATATCCGTGCCGGCGAGGATCTCGGTGATATATCCATCGACGTCGCTCGATAGCGTGCGCCCGCGGAACGGCGATCGCTCGGAGAGCATGACGCCCGCCTTCCCGGCGACGTTCGGCGCCAGGAGCAGGTCTTCCAGCGCCTTGCGGGTTTCTTCGGCGGCTTGGTCGTCGATCAGCTGGGCAAGCTCGAAGTCGGTGCCCACATAGGCCCGGTCGGTCATCGCGCGGTGGACATGGCCGAGATGGCGTTGCAGCGCCGTCAGGCCGGTGCGGTCGCGCCGCCCGATGAACCGTGAGAACGTCTTGCGACCCTGATAGGTGGTCAGGTGCCAGGTTCCGCCTTGGTGTTCCGGCAAGGCAAGGAACGGCGCAAGTCGTTCGTTCAAGCGGATATTGACCATGGGTGATCGCAGTCGAGCGACGGGCATCATCGTCGGAAGCGGCGAGCGTCCCCGGCCGAGCTGGTGGAGCCAGAGGTTCCTCTTCCCGCTAAGTTCGCGAAGCGGAGCGGAGAGACGTTCGAGGATGTGGATCGCCCGCTGGACCGGCTCGGGCGCGAGCCAGCGATGGACGTCCCCATGTTCCGTCAGCGACGTCTTCGTGATCGTGCCGACCAGATAGACGTGTTCCTCGCCGTCTCCGTCGGCCGCGCGCCGTTCGAGGCAACCCTCCTCAAGCCTGAGTATTTCGGAGGCTCTCGCGCCAACGAGATAGGCGATGACGACGAAGCAGGCGTCGCCAAGGCGATCGAGCATGAACGTCAGGCGGCGCAGCGGCCATTCCGGATTCGGATACAGATCCGCGTGGGGGCATGGCTCAGCCAACATGGCGCGTCTGATATGCCAGTGGAGCCTTCGCCCCTGATGCTGTTGTCGAAACTTCTCATACAGATCTTCGAGGCGATCGCGCAGCGCGAGTATCTGGTCCGCTGGGTCACCGAGCAGTTCCATAGCGCCGCTGATGAGAGGCACGGCGATCTCGTCGGGCGTATAGGGATGGCCGCCATAAGGTTTCCAGTGCCGCTTCCCAACCGAACCGGCGCGAGGCGGCGCCATCAGCGGCGCGTCGTCCAGCTTGTCGCGCTGCATGTGGAACGTGCGGATCGTGCCGAGATAGCCTTCGGCGGTGCTGAGGGAGAGCCGTGAAGCGTTCCTGCCGGGACGGGCGCGCAACATGGCCACGAACCGGTCGACGGCGTCTTGATCGAGATCCTTGAAGCATCGGACGTTCTCGGCTGCCATCCATCGAACGAGGAAGCGGATGTGGCTGAAGTGACCATCGACCGTTTCCTTGCGAAGTGGCATCCGCCCTTCGGGCGGATCGGCCCGCAGCGAGAACAGGAACAGTTCGGCGGCGTGCCGGAGCGGCGTCCACTGATCGTCCGTGAACCGGCTCCCGTCCGGCATTTCGAAGCCCCAGTTGAACGTCGTGGCGGCGGGGACGCCTTCGTTTCCGAGCAATGGCGCCGGAAGTTGGGTAGGCGTGGATGTCGGGACGGAGGCCATGAGGCTATTCCAGGTCCGGCAGCGGCGGCAAGGCGGGTATGTGCCGTTCCGCGTCCGGCATCATTTCGGGCGGGAACGCCGGCAGCAGGTCTTGTGTCAGCGCCCGAAGGCTGGGGGCATAGAAGAGGCTGAACCGGATCGGGTCGATGCGTTCCCGCGCCGCTTCAAGATGCATGGTGGCCTGGACAATGCGCGCCAGATGACCCGGGTCGATCGGGACGATTAGGCCTGGACAGGCAAGGCAGCCTCCCAGTTTCGGGCACACGCGGCCAGGCTGTGCCTGCCCGCCGTCGACCGGTCGAAGGCAGTCGTGGCCGAACAGCGCCGTCACCCGCGCGCTGGTATCCGGCCCTTGATGTTGCGAGTCATGGGCGGGCGTCTCGCCGGTGACCCATGTGATCATCAGCGACTGGAGCCGAGCGATCGTATCGCGTTCGAGGCGGCGGACGGCCTCGCCATCGACATAGATGTCGGTGGTGGCGACATTCGCATGATTGAGGACCGCCTTGGCCGCCATGATATCGCCCTGCGACGCTGTGTAGTGGGCGCTTGCCATGCTGCTGCGGAACAGCTTGGGCGAGAAGTCGGGAAGCAAGGAACGGGACTTGCCCGGATGCGCATCGTTCCAGGAGGCGATCGCGCCATTATGCCGTTCGTAGAAGCGCAACATTGCCGATCGCAACGTGGCCTGCACGATATGACCGGCGTGATGCTCGCGCTCGAGGCGTCCTGTCGTCATGAGGAAGCGGTGGAGGAACAGCCGGTCGCGTTTGGACGGCTCCACATGCGGTAATAGGGGCGCCGTCATCGCAAGGAGCTTTTCGATCAGGCGCGGCGCCGCATAGGGTCGGCGATTGTCGAACGAGCGCCGTTGCATGCGCTTCACCTTGCCGCCGGCACGAGGTTTCACCCACTCGACCATGACGCGATGCCGCTCGAGCGGATGCGGCACGAGGCAGTCCCGCTTGATCTGGCGCAGCGGACCGGCGTTGGCCGCCGTCTGGATCAGCAGCACGATATAGAACGCAACCAGCGTGTCGGTCGTGAGGTGGAGATAACCCTCGAGCTCGCGGAACCCGCCTACCTCGGCGATCCTCTGCCGATCGGGCTTGTTAAGGTCCAAGCCTCGGTCGATCGGCATGATGCCGTGGCCGCGGCGATGGAGCTTCCAGATCCAGCGATCCCGTTCGGCGGTCCGCCCACTATGGAGCGGCACGTTCGGAAGATTGACGATGGTTTGCCCGTGCTGGAACTTGGCCCATGCCGTGTCGATCTCGGCATAGCAGACTGCCAGCAGGGCGCGCATTGCGGCTGGTGTCAGCCGGTCTTGCGGTAACCGCTGGACGCCGGCGAGCGGGATCGGATTGTTGGGAACGGCGAAGCCCGGTGCGAACAAGCCTGGATTGTCCGCGATCGCGCGCTTGAGGACGGGCCGGATCATACCGAACTGACCGGATTGTGAGCGGACGCCACGCCTGCGCCCGTCAGTGGGCATCGCCAGCCAGGTGATGAACCGGCGGATCGTTGCCGTGTCGAGGTCTGCCGCGCGCCTGACACGCGCGTCTTCGCGCAGGAACCTACCGAACACGCGCATCGCGAACCAGCGCGCGGTGCGGGTCGCGACGCTGGATGCCATATCATGATCGCGGAAAGCCCGGGCGATGGCGGCGCTGATATCGTCCGGCAACCCGAACAGCGCCGGGTCGAAGCGTTGGACGATCTTGCCCCATTCGTCGCGGAACTGGATCTCGACGACCTCCGCCGGATGGTTCGCCGGTGCCGGATCGAGTCTCAGCGTGCGATCGAGGCGGCCCCTAGCCATCGGCGGGGATCAGCTCGCCATAAAGATAGGCGAGGCTTTCGCTCAGGTCGCGCTCGTGCAGCTCGACGCAGCGCAGATAAATCGCGGTGGTTGTGATCGAAGCATGGCCGAGCAGCACCTGCACGACCTTGAGCGGGTTGAGATCGGGATTGGTGCGGGCCTGGATCTGAAGGCGGGCCAGCATCGCCATCGCGAAGGTGTGCCGCAGCCAGTGCAGCGTGCCCTGAAGTCCCGCGGCCGCGAACGCTTCCGCGAGCTGCGCCGTCAGGAGTTTTCGCGTCATGGCGCGGCCATGCTCGTTCAGCAGGAGATTAGGCGGCGCGCGATAGCCCCGGTCGGAACGGCGGATACCGCGGACGATCCGGGCGCGATCCTCGCCCGCATACCAGTGTGTATGATCAAGCAGCCGAAGCGGCGGATAGACCGTCCTTGGCCGGTCGCCCTTGGTGATATGGAGCGGCACGCCGACAAGTGGATCGCTGTCGAGGTAGAGTGGCCAGCTATCCGGGATCTGGTCGAGGGCGAGCGCGCAAAGCTCCTTGCGACGCAGACCCGCCCCAAGCGCCCATTGCGCGGCAAGTCGGGCGGTAGGCCTCAGATGCGCGAACAGCCGTGCCAGTTCGTCGGCACGCAGCGGTCGCGGCAGTTTTTCCGGGCGTGAGACGATCAGCTCATTGACCTGGCGCCGCTGCAAGCCTGGGCGATAGGCGCCGTCGAGCATCAGCGTCATCTTCTCGGTCAACCGGAACGGGCAGTGGTCGATCAGCCCCTTATCGAGCGCCCAGCCATAGAAGCGGCAGACGGTCGAGACACGCGCATTGATCGTGGTCCGGGCATAGGGCCGCCCGGTATGCGTGCTGGGATTCTCCAGCATCCGGTTGCGATAGGCGGCGATGACGCGTTCGTCGGCTTCGCGCCATTCGATCCCCGATTGTTCGAGCGAGTCGAACCAGTCGTGGAGATGCTCGCCGTAGGTCCGCACGGTTTCGGAGGCGTGGGCACGGCCGCTTAGCTCTGCATGCTCCATGAGCCAGACGAAGGCCGGCTCGATGATCGCCATGTCGGCGTCGAACAGAATCGGGAAGCCAGCGGGGACATTGGGCACGCCAGAGGCAGCCCGAATCACTGATACCACGGGCCATCTCCCTCGCCCGCACAGGTGCGATTTCGAAAGTAGCGCAACATGCTCGATTTGGCCGACGCATTTCGATGGAATGGGCGCTTTCCTCGCCATGCCGAAGGGTGTCGCTTCGACCAGCCTACCCCAAGCACTCACCGCGCCTGCTGACACCTGGCGTCCGCCTTGATATGAGTGGACGATGATCGAGGGGGGAAGCGGTGGCGCGTCGGGTATTCTTTAGCTTTCACTATGACCGTGACGTTCGACGGGTCGTGCAAGTCCGCAATTCCTGGGTGGTTCGTCCAGGTGGCGAAGCGCAGCCTTTCTATGACAAGGCAGAGTTCGAAGAGGCAAAAAGACGCGCGGGCGGCATAGAAAAATGGATCGAAGAGCAGCTCAAAGGCACGTCCGTGACTGTGGTGCTGTTCGGCGCAGAGACGTATGATCGCGAATGGGTCCGGCACGAGATCAAGAGAAGTTACGAGCTTGGGAAAGGCCTATTGGCCATCGACATCCATAGCGTAAAAGATCCGCAACTTGGAACTGATCGACAGGGGACCAACCCTCTCAGTTATTTTACAATAAAGCAGAATGGCCGAGATATTCCGCTGTCGAACCTATACGGGACATATGATTGGGTCCGGGATAACGGCTATGCCAACATGCCGGCTTGGATCGAAACTGCGGCAAAAGCGGCCGGTCGCTGACACCAATGAGTATCTATGAACTGGCCATACTTGGTGCGGCAACGCCAGAGGAGCGTGCAACACTGACAGCGACGCTCACGGATATCGTTTCCGACTTCGGATTGACGTTGGGGGACGATGTAGTTGTGCATAATGCGGCAACGCTGGGTGAGCGGCACAAGCCAGCAGCATTCGCGTGTGCGTATTTTGGAGGAAATGCCCAGCAAGATCTCGAAGCGGCCCAAGACCTGATCCGGGCCAGTGCGCCCATCATTCCAACGATTGCCGCTGGCGCAGACTTCAATGCTCACATCCCCCCGCTTCTCCAGCCCATCAATGGGCTAACGCGGCGCGCTGACGATCCAAATATGACTGAACTCGCGTCAGCAATGCTGGAATGCGTGGGCTTACTTCGTCGACAGCGACGGGTTTTTGTGAGCTATCGGCGCGTGGAATCCCGAGCAGCAGCGTTGCAACTTCACGATCTCCTTGCGTCCCGCGGATTCGACGTATTCTTGGACACGCACGACATTAGGCCCGGCGATCCGTTCCAAGATGTGCTTTGGCATAGGCTCGTCGATTCTGATGTTATGGTTATGCTCGACACGCCTACCTATTTCGATAGCCGCTGGACTCGACAGGAAATAGGAAGGGCGCGCGCGAAAGAGATCCAGGTCCTTCGTGTAATTTGGCCTGAGCATACGCCAAACAAGCTGACCGATCTTGCAGAGACTATATATCTTGATCCAGAGGAACTCGAGGGGCCAGATGGCCCAATAGTAGCCAAAACGGCGGATACAATCGTCCTGGAGGTCGAGCGGCTACGAAGCCGGAGCATCGCATCTCGATATATGTCGATTACCGGCAAACTCCGCGCTGACGTCGAGAAAATTGGTGCGTCAGTGGAAGGCGTCGGCGCACATCGGGCCGTCGCCGTGCGGTTGCTGGACGGCGAAAAGATCTGGGCATATCCGATCGTCGGAATCCCCACGGCTGAAATTTTGAACGATGTGGCCGATAAGGCGCGACGAGCGGAACAGCAGGAGATACCGGTACTGGTCTACGATCATATCGGCATCCGTGATGCATGGAATGCTCATCTCCGATGGCTTGGGGAGCATATTCGCGCGGTCCGCACGATTAAAGTTTCCGAAGCCGGATGGGCTCTTGCGGCATGGGAGAACTGACCATGACTGAGGCCATTTTTCTTTCGGCAGGCGTGCCGGATCCGAAGCGAGGCCCACAATATGCGGCGACCGCTGACAGTGTCGCGATTACAGCCGCAGTCTCCGCTTTGGTGCACGTCACGCTAGGACGCAGGCTGCTTGTTTGGGGTGGTCAACCCGCAATAACACCAATGATCTGGGTGGTCTCGCAAGACATAGGAATAAATTACGGACACTGGGTCCGGCTCTACCAGTCTCGCCATTTCAAGGACGAGTATCCCGAGGATAATGAGCGGTTCAACAACGTGGTTTATACGGACGAGATTGAGAAGGATCGGGAGAAGAGCTTGCTGGCCATGCGCGAGCGTATGTTTTCCGAACACAAGTTCAAAGCGGCAGTTTTCATTGGGGGTATGGGCGGGATTGTACAGGAATATGAAATGTTTCGACGCCTGCAACCGGACGCTGCAGTGATTCCAGTAGTCTCCACGGGCGGCGCGACGCTTGAAGTTGGGGCGCAGGTTGAATCTCTATCGCCCGACCTAGCGGAAGACCGGGACTATGTTGCGTTATTTCACCGCCACCTTGACGTTTCCGTCCGAGAGGAGCGCTTCGAAAGTCCAACTCTCCAACCGGATGTCGTTGAGAAGCGATTTTGGCAACCCCCTGCCACTGCTTAAACGGGACGGGAACTCGTTATTCACCAGCCAGCCACTCGCTAAGCTCGGTAGCTGTGTTCCTTTTCTCGTCGAGGACCATCCAGACGCGCTTTTGATGACCCTGTAGATCCCCCCAGACGATGCGGCGGTATAATCCCAGATACTCCCACGACGCCCATGCCTGCTCATGCGCGCTGTCGGATGCCGGGAACAGCGCGATCTTCGTCAACCCTTTATACCCATCCGCGACGCCCAACTCCCAGGGCACCCAACGACTGTCCTTGCTGTTCTTGCTTGCAAGAAGGACAAAGCGCTTGGTCTGACGAATACGGCTCTTTAACAGCCCTGCCGTTTCCTCCGTCGTGTATGGGGGCATTTCCGGGTCGATTTCATCGACATAAACCTTGGCGCCGTGCCCTTCTAATACACGAATGGCGCCAACGACGAGATCATCGTCCTTGCTTGAGTGCGAAAGAAATGTAGCACCCGACAGCGCCCGAGAAGAAGCAGATTTCCTGAGGTTTACCTGCTCGTTGATGTTCAATTTGCCAGCGAAATTACGAAGCTCGGATTTGGTAATATATTCTATCATTCTTGCCGCCCGCTCTTAATTCCGCGCAAAATCTCCGATTCTCTGCACTTCAGTTATTTGCTCGGATCGCAATGGCCTCTTCAATCCAAGTCTCGATCCCATTCTTAATCGAGTCATAGGCGGCTTTGCTATCTGCTCCGGAAGGAGAGACGAGCTTCACTATGGACGAAAGCTTCTTCCCTGTATTGGCGTAGCCTATTTCATCAAATGGATTGCTGCCTGCCACGCACGAGTTCCCATCGTGACCAAGAAGTTTGTTTATCCGGATACCCACCACGCCTTTGCCTGCGTCCCAACCTTTGACGATCTCGCGGATCACCCATGGCCGGTTCGCTGTTTCCGAACCGACGAGCACCACCACGCAACTCTTGCCGTACATGTTGTCATCGATCCATTTTTCGATGGAGGCTTTGCCCTTCCGCTTGACCTCCTCCCAAGCATTCGCAGTGCAAAGAGTCTGCCCTTCGAGGGCTCCGATGTTACGCACCTGCTGAGTACGCCAAAAATCGTTCGCGAAGTGAAAACTGAAGAAAACGCGCCGCGCCATAAGGCCCCCTTTTGTTCTCCGACCTTCTACAGAGGCGGCCATCGTTCCGCTAGAGAAATCGATTCGGAAACGAATGGCTTGAATAACAAGCGCGGCATTTTTGTGCGGCGCCTCATGCGACGCTTAAGCGTCGCTGCGCGACGCGAGGGACGGGCCGACCACCGCCAGCTCTTTGGGTTAGCGCGGCAGTCGGCCCGTCCCTCATCGCGCGCAAAGGAGACAGTTTCAATGGGTAGACCTAAGCTGCAGCTGTGCCGTCCAAGGCTGATGCTCGGCAGTGTCGCGTTCGTGAGGACATTGGCGAGGATCGAATAGTAAGGCGGCCAATGCTTGAAACGCGTGGGCACATAGCGGACCACCTCGTAGGGAATGCCGCGCGCCGCCATCCAGAGCGAGATCACTCTCTGATACTCGTAGGTTTCCGGCTTTTCGGCACCGGGATCGGCCGTCAGGACCAGGTCGGGCGGCTCGCCGCGCGATTCGAGTTCGACGAGGAGAGCGGTTGAATCGACGCCGATCCCATAAGCAAGAACGACCGGCGGGGGCGCGGCAACAAGGATGTAGTCGACCGGCGCGCGAGCCCCAGCGGACTCGACAGTTGGATGTGGAAGCATGGGGCTTCGAGTCCTTGAGGGCGGCAAAATTGCCGCCCCGCCCGGCCCCCCTCCCCTCTCTGCTGGAATCGGAGCAGGCATCGTCCGATCCGCAATCGGACGGAAGCACGATGGTCATTACGCGGATGATCCGCTCATGCGGCCTGGGCGGCGGCGCCTATTGCTTGGAGAGGGCCTCCTGCAGCGCGGCCTTCACCTTTGAGCCAGTACCGAGACAGAGAGTTACAGGTAGCGCGAGATCGCCTTGAAATCCTCAATCGCCCTGGCCGCGCCGCCTTCGTCCGCGGCATGGCTTAGGCAATGGTCGATATGATCGTTGATGAGGGCGCGCTTCGCGCTCGCCACGGCCTTCTCGACCGCATCGAGCTGCTGCGCGACGTCGACGCAGGTCCGCCCCTCCTCGATCATGGTGACGATGCTGCGGAGATGCCCCGTGGCGCGATTGAGCCGCTTGATGATCGCCGGGTGGCTGGCGTGCTTGTGGTTGCTCATCGGTCTATCTTTCACCACCCAAAACGCTTGTCGAGGAATTCATACATCCCCCCCAAGGGGATGTTGCACACATCCCCCCAGGGGGATAGGGAGAGACCATGCTTCATGTGCTCGCCAACCGCACCTATCGCCACCTGTTTCTGGCGCAGATGATCGCGCTCGTCGGGACGGGCCTGGCGACGGTCGCGCTTGGACTGCTCGCCTATGACATTGCCGGCGGCGATGCGGGCGCGGTGCTGGGAACGGCGCTGGCGATCAAGATGATCGCTTATATCGGCGTTGCGCCGATGGCGGGCGCCTTCGCCGACCGGGTGCCGCGCAAGGCGCTGCTCGTCTCGCTCGACCTGGTCCGCGCCGCCGTCGCCATCTGCTTGCCGTTCGTCACCGAGGTCTGGCAGGTCTATATGCTGATCTTCGTGCTGCAATCGGCCTCGGCGGGGTTTACCCCGACCTTTCAGGCGACCATTCCCGACGTTCTGCCGGAGGAAGCCGATTATACCCGCGCGCTGTCGCTGTCCCGGCTCGCCTATGACATGGAGAGTCTGACCAGCCCGATGCTCGCGGCCGCACTGCTGACGGTCATCAACTTCCACTGGCTGTTCTCGGGCACCGCGATCGGCTTTGTCGCTTCGGCCGCGCTGGTCGTGACCTCGGGCCTGGCTAAAACGGTGGCCGCAGCGACCCGCAGGATGGGCATCTACGACAAGACGACGCGCGGCATTCGCATCTACCTCAAGACGCCGCGGATGCGCGGCCTGCTCGCCGTGACGCTGGCCGCGGCGGCGGCGAGCGCGATGGTGATCGTCAATACCGTCGTGATCGTGCGCGGGCTCGGGCTCGGCCAGCGGGACGTGGCGCTGACCCTGGCCGCCTTTGGCGGCGGCTCGATGTGCGCCGCTTTCGCGCTGCCCCGCATCCTCGATCGCGTCGCCGACCGCGCGATCATGATCGGCGCCTCGTTCTTGCTGGTCCTCGGCTTGGCCGCGTTGACTGCGATCAGCGCCATGATTCCGCCGGGGCAGGCTTATTGGCACATTCTGCTCGGTGGCTGGCTACTACTCGGCGTCGCTTATTCGATGAGCGTCACGCCGGGCGGCCGGCTGCTGCGGCGTTCAGCCAGTTCGGAAGACCGGCCTGCATTGTTCGCGGCGCAGTTCGCACTCAGCCATGTCTGCTGGCTGATCGCCTATCCGCTGGTCGGCCAGCTTGGCGCGCGGGTGAGCATGACCGCCGCATTCGGCGGTATGGCCGCGCTGGCGGCGGTTGGTGCGGTCGCGGCGCTGCTGCTGTGGCCGGCGAACGACCCGGACTCGGTGTCGCACCGTCACGATGATCTTCCGGCCGATCATCCCCATCAGCGTGACGCTCACGCCGACGGCGATGCCAAGCACGCCTTCGTGATCGATGACCTCCACCCGCGTTGGCCGACGACATGAGCAACACTCGCGCATTGCCAGGGCGATTACTCTCGCGTTACCAAAGAGCGGTGATCGCGACACCTTTCCGCACCAAGCTTGTTCGGGGCCGCCCTTTGGCGTTGCTCCTGATGCTGCTCGCCCTGGTGGGGATGGTCGGCATTGCGAGCTGGCACGATTCGAAACCCCACGTTCATGACATCGCGAGTGCCGAGCATGTGATCGAGCTTAGCGATCATCATCCCGGCGACCTGCCGCAGCCAAGCGATCCGCTGCACCTCGCAGCGCATGTCGTCCTGCAAGGGCTCGCCATTCCGGCCGAGCCGGCAGTCATCGCAACCGCGCCCGCTCTCGCGGTCGTGTGGACGATGGCGGGGCCAGCCGCGGTCGATTCTCTCCCGCCGATATCGATCCTGCGCCCCCCACGGGACTGACGGTCCGACGCGGCATCGTCGCAGCGGGAACCAGTCAGCTCGAAGGGAATAATCATGAATGGCGTAAAACGCCGGCTGGCGCGTTGCGCGATGGTCGGCATGACGGTCGTGCTATGGGGCGCGGCCTTGGGAAGGACGGCCTATGCCCAGGAGGCGCCGCCGTTCCCCACATTGCTCAAGCAAAGCGAAGGGGCACCTCGTGCAGCCGCTATCGCCGCCGATGTCGCGCAGGCGGAGGGACTCGCCGAACAAGCGCGCGCAAGGCCCAATCCGAGCGTGAGCGTGCAGGCCGAAAACATTGCCGGCAGTGCACCTTATAGCAGATTCGACGCGGCGGAGACGACGCTTCAGATCAACCAGCCTTTCGAGCTGGGTGGCAAACGTTTTGCCCGCATCGCTGCTGGTGAGGCAGGTGTGGGTGCGGCAAAGGCGCGTGGGCTCAATGCGCGGGTCGCCTATGCCTATGATCTTGCGACCGGCTATGCCGCCGCGGAGATCGCGCAGCGCCGGATCGAGCTTGCCCAGGATGAAGTTGGGAACGCCGAGGCCGACCTGAGAGTCGCCAATGCCCAGGTCGGCGCTGGCAAGGAAGCACGGCTGCGCAGCCTTCAGGCGGAAACCGTTTTGCAGGCGTTGCGGGCCGATCTGGACCTCGCGAGGGCCAACTACACTGGAGCCCTTGCCCGCCTGTCAGCGCTCTCTGGCGTTGCGCAGCCCTATACCGGCGTTTCCGGGTCCGTGCTGGCGCTTTTCGATACGTCTCCGGCGGTCGGTCCTGTCGATCCGGGCCGTTCGACGATCTATCGAACCGCCCTCGCCGAACGGGAGGCGGCAAACCAGCGGCTCGCTTATGAGCGCAAGCGTGCGATACCCGACGTCACCGGCTCGCTCGGCGTCCGGCGGCTCGAACGCGAGGGGGCGAACGCGCTTGTCGTCGGCGTCTCGGTGCCGCTGCCGCTGTTCGACAGCAACCGGGGGAATATCGCCGCTGCGCGCGCCGAAGTAGCCGGCGCCGAGGCACGCGCAGAAGTCGCCCGGACCGAAGCGGAAGCAGAGCTTCGTGGCGCCATCGCGCAGGCAGAGGCATCCGAAGCGCGTGTTAGAGCCGCGCAAGCGTCGCTCGCGACCGCGCAGGAAGGCTATCGCCTTGCCCGCATCGCCTACGAAGGCGGCAAGGCGCCGCTGATCGAACTGCTGACCGCGCGCCGCAACCTTGGGCTGGCCCGAGGCGTCGTGCTCGACGCCCAGGCCGGCCGTTTCACCACTTACGCCATCCTGGCCCGCCTTCAGGGCCGCACCATCACCGGAGACCCGATCCAATGACCTCCGAGAAGAACCGGCTCTATGCCGGAGCCGCTATTGCGCTTGCCATTGCAGCCGGAATCGGATTCGGCATCGCTCGCCTAACCCAACCCGTTCTGCCCGCTCCCGAGGCCGCTTCCGCCAAGGCCGACACACCGAAGGATAGTGTCGTCATCACCGCCGAAGGCATCCGCATCTCGAAGATCGGCATTGCGCCGGCCGCCGCAGGCGGACTGGATGCGGCGATCAGCGCAAGCGCCACCGTTGATTCGACGCCCGACGCCGAAGCGGTGCTGACGGCGCGCGCGGCGGGGACGGTCACGCGCATCTTCAAGCGGATCGGCGATCCGGTGCGTGCCGGAGAAACGATCGCTTTGCTCGAAAGTCGCGACGCCTCGGCAATCGCCGCCGACCGCGGCGCCGCGGCCGCGCGCGTCACGCTCGCAGAGCGACAGCTTGCCCGTGAGAAATCGCTGCTCGATCAAGGCGTGAGCCCGCGCGCCGACTATGAGACCGCGCAGGCTAATCTTGCCGTGGCGCAGGCCGATGCCCGTCGCGCCGCCGCCGCCGCCGGTGCTGCACGGGTGGCGTCTGATGGCCGCTCGGTGGCGGTGGTCAGCCCGATCACCGGGCGCATCACCTCGGCAACCGGAACCCTCGGCACCTTCGTGTCGGCCGAGACGGAGCTGTTCCGCGTCGCCGATCCGACACGCCTGCAAATCGCGGCAAGTCTGCCGCCGGCCGATGCGCCCCGCGTGCGGGCCGGCGATCACGTAGAATTGACCACCACTGACGGGCGCAGGATCGAGGGGCAGGTCCGCTCCGAGACCGGCGTGGTCGATCCGACGACGCGCGCCGCGACCGTCATCATCGTGCCGAGTTCGGGCGGCAGCACGCTTGTCCCTGGCCAGCTCGTCCAGGCGCGTATCTTCGCAAGCGGAGGCGCGGCCAAGGGCGGCGTGAGTGTACCGCAAGATGCCGTGCAGACACTCGGCGACCGCACCGTCGTCTTCGTTCGCACCGCGACCGGCTTCAAGGCCACGAACGTGCAGGTCGGGAGCCGCTCCGGCGGGCTGGTCGCGATCATCTCCGGCCTCGTCGCCGGTATCCCGATCGCGACCTCCAATGCCTTTCTCCTGAAGGCTGAGATCGAGAAGAATGAAGGAGGTGAGGAATGATCGCCGGTATCCTCGCGCTCTCCGTCAGGATGCGATGGCTCGTCGCGTTCCTGACGCTCATCGTAGTCGGCTTCGGTGCCTGGCAGATCACCAAACTGCCGATCGACGCGGTGCCGGACGTCACCAACCGCCAGGTGCAGATCAGCACCTTTGCCCCGACGTTGGGTCCGGTCGACATCGAGAAGCAAGTCACCTTCCCGGTGGAGACGGCACTCGCAGGTATTCCCGGCCTGGAGATGACGCGCTCCTTCTCGCGCAACGGGTTCAGCCAGGTGACGGCGGTTTTCACCGACGACACTAATATCTATTTCGCGCGCCAGCAGGTCACGGAGCGGCTCACTCAGGCCAAGGACAGCTTGCCCGCCGGCATCCAACCCAACCTCGCGCCGCTCAGCACCGGCCTCGGCGAGATTTTCTTCTATTCTGTCGCGTTCCGGCATCCCGACGGCAAGGGCGTCAAGGTCGTGGACGGCAAGCCGGGCTGGCAGTCCGACGGCAGCTATCTCACCCCCGAAGGCGAGCGGCTGACGACCGAATTGGCCAAGGCCGCCTACCTGCGCACCGTGCAGGACTGGATCATCCGGCCGCAAATGCGCAACGTGCAGGGTGTCGCCGGGGTCGATTCCAACGGCGGCTATGTGAAGCAATATCTGATCGAGCCCAATCTGAACGCGCTTGCCAGCTATGGTCTGTCGATCACCGAGCTTGCAGACGCGCTGGAGCGCGCAAACCTGTCGGCGGGCTCCAACTATGTCCGGCGTGCAGGGGAAAGCTTCCTTGTCCGTGCCGATGCACGGCTCAAGTCGATCGAAGACATTCAGGAAGCTGTGGTCGCCACCCGCGCCGGCGTGCCCGTGCGGGTGAAGGATGTCGGCCAGGTCGTGATCGGCGGTGCAGTCCGTACCGGATCGGGCAGCCGTATGGGCTCGGAGGCGGTGATCTCGACCGTGCTGATGCTGGTTGGCCAAAACAGCCGCATTGTCGCAAACAGTGCGGCCGAGAAACTCGACCAGGTCAACAAGGCGCTGCCGCCCGACGTGTTCGCCGAGCCGGTCTATAACCGCTCCAAGCTGGTCAATGCGACCATCGCGACGGTCGAGAAGAATCTGGTCGAAGGCGCGCTGCTCGTCATCGTCGTCTTGTTCCTGCTACTCGGCAATATTCGCGCGGCGCTCATCACCGCCGCGGTGATCCCGATCACCATGCTGATGACGGCAGCGGGCATGAATGGGCTCGGCGTCTCGGGCAATCTGATGAGCCTGGGCGCGCTCGATTTCGGTCTCATTGTCGATGGCGCGGTCATCATCGTCGAGAATGCGCTGCGGCGCCTCGCCCAACGCCAGGAGCATGAGGGGAGGCTGCTGACCCTGCGCGAACGCCTGGGCGAAACGATCGAGGCATCGCAGGAGATGGTGCGGCCGACCGTCTATGGCCAGCTCATCATCTTCCTCGTGTTCGTGCCCTTGCTCACCTTCCAGGGCGTCGAGGGCAAGACCTTCTCGCCGATGGCGATCACGCTGATGGTGGCGCTCGCCAGCGCTTTCGTGCTGTCGCTGACTTTCGTGCCGGCGATGCTCGCAATCCTTATCAAGGGAAAGGTCAGCGAGACCGAAGTGAAAGCAATCCGCTGGTTCAAGGAGAAATATGCACCCATGCTGCGACAAGCAGTCGCCCGACCGCTGCCGTTCATTGCAGGCGGCGTCGGCATCTTTGCGGCGGCGATCCTCTGCTTCGGCCTGCTCGGCGAGGAATTCATGCCGCAGCTCGACGAGAAGGACATCACCGTTACGAACTTCCGCGTGCCCTCGGCCTCGATCGACCAATCGACGCAGATGCAGCTCCAGATCGAAAATGCGCTGAAGTCGCTGCCAGAAGCGGCGCTGGTCTTCTCGAAGAACGGCAATGCCGATCTCGGTACTGACCCGATGCCGCCCAACGCCTCGGACACCTATTTCATCCCCAAGCCGGAGAAGGAATGGCCGGCAGAGGTGAAGTCCAAGGAGGATATCCTGCGCCGCATCGAGGAGAAGATGAAGCCGCTGATCGGCAACCGGACCGAGATCCAGCAGCCGATCCAGATGCGCTTCAACGAGCTGATCGCGGGCGTCCGCGCCGACGTTGCAGTCAAGCTCTACGGCGACGATCTGGATCAGATGAGCCAGCAAGCCCAGCGCATTGCCGGCATCCTCCGCGCGATTCCCGGCGCAGGCGATGTCAGCGTCGAGCAGACGGACGGCGCCCCAACTTTCGACGTAAAGATCGATCGCCAGGCAGCGGGACGCTACGGCCTGTCGGTCGAAGAGGTGGCGAACACCGTCGCCGCAGCACTTGGCGGACGGGAAGCCGGGCTCCTGTTCGAGGGCGACCGGCGTTTCGCCGTAGTCGTTCGGCTGCCCGACGCCCAGCGCGACGATCTGGAAACGCTCGGCGCTATCCCGGTCATGCTGCCGGCGGCCGAGGGACAGGTCGCGCGGTCGATCCCGCTCCGGGAGGTGGCCCGGTTCAGCTACACCCAGGGGCTGAACCAGATAAGCCGCGAGAACGGCAAGCGCATGGTGGTCGTTCAGGTCAATGTGCGCGGGCGCGACCTCGGCGGATTCGTTGAGGAGGCGCAGGCGAAGATCGGCCAACTCCAACTCCCGGCCGGAATGTACACGGCGTGGGGCGGCACATTCGAGAGCCTGCAATCGGCGCGGCTACGACTGCTGATCGTCGTGCCGATCTGCTTCTTGGCGATCTACGCGCTGCTCTACATGGCGCTCGGGGGCCTGGTGCCGGCAGCGATCGTGTTCAGCGCGGTGCCCATGGCGCTGGCGGGCGGCGTGTTCGCGCTACTGCTGCGCGGTATCCCGTTCTCGATCACGGCCGCGGTCGGGTTCATCGCCTTATCCGGCGTGGCGGTGCTCAACGGCCTCGTGATGATGAGCGCGATACGCAAGCGCCGTGAGGATGGTGTGACCGAGGACGAGGCGATCATCGGCGGAGCGATGGAGCGTGTACGTCCCGTACTGATGACCGCGCTGGTGGCCAGCCTCGGGTTCGTGCCGATGGCGCTCGCGACCGGTACTGGCGCCGAGGTCCAGCGGCCACTGGCGACCGTCGTCATTGGCGGGCTGATCACTTCGACCGCGTTGACGCTGCTGGTGTTACCGGCAATCACCGTGTTTGTGGGTCGTCGCTCGCGGCGAAGGCAGGCGGGGCAAGCTATCGCCCCGTCTGCTGCTAGCTGACCACTACCGAACGGCGAGGAAATGATCGAGCAGGCCGGGGCACAAGCTATTAGGATTGGCGTGTCACCAGGCCTGCTCGATCAAGGAGAGCGCCTGCCAACAAGAGGTCGACAGCGGGTAGACCAAAGAGCTGCTGCGGTGCCGCCCAAGGCCGATGCTTGGCGGGATGACATCGGGAGGCGTCGAGCGTGAATGGTCTCAGATCACCACCCCGCCAGCCCCCCTGCTCCGTCAGCGCGCGGGCCCGCCGCGCTGGACGGCCTCGGCGACACCCTGGATTTCGGCGACTGCCATATCGAGCCTTCGCACCGCTTCATCGCGACCGTCGCAGCCCTCGCTCGAGGAGAGCTCGATCATCAGGAAGGTGAAGAGCGTGTCTCCGGCCTCACGGGCGTCGCTCAGGCTTTCGACATGGGCGAAGTCGCTCCCGCCATAGACATCCGCGCAGGCGCGTTGGAACTGGTTCAACATGACGGGGGCTCCTGATCGGGAGTTGCGAAATACGCCCAACAGATCTCGATCCCGGCATCGAGGGTGACACAGTCGGGCCTGCGAAGCCTTCCCCTGCACCGGACACGCCGCCGAGTGGCATGTAAGGTCACCGCGATGGTACGGCGATGCGCGAAGCGAGGATTTCGGCGACGGCCGCCGTCAGGTTGGCGTGGCGGGCGCTGAAACGGATTCGGGTGGCACCGCGGCGATCGTATCGGAGATCGCGGCGTAGAAGGCCGTGAGGAACGGCAGGGTCTGGGCAAGAAGCGCCGCAGGCCATTCAACATCGTTAGGTCGCCGAAAACCGCCTTGCATGTAGAAGGGATGGACCAGCGTCAGCACCGGTTCGGCGGCGTCGGGGAACGAAAGC
This sequence comes from Sphingomonas sp. NPDC092440, assembly GCF_044754985.1. NCBI lineage: Bacteria > Pseudomonadati > Pseudomonadota > Alphaproteobacteria > Sphingomonadales > Sphingomonadaceae > Sphingomonas > Sphingomonas sp. NPDC092440. The sequence continues at coordinate 104,411 of NZ_JBIVQA010000012.1, forward strand.
CCCTCGATTTCCGCCAGGCTACGCGCGATAGCGAGGTCATGCCCAACGGTGCGGCGCATTTGGTCGTCGGTGAAGCCGACAAGGCTAAGCCACGCTTTGAGCGCCAGTTCGATCGAGATGGCGGTCCAGTAGTAGCGGTGCTCGGTGGTCATGGGCGCATAGTCGGCAACTGCTGACTGCAGGAAATGTTGGGCCGCGTCGATCAGGTGACGCGCATAGGCGCGTCCATCGGTGCGGGACATGGTGGTCTCCTGCGATGGGCTGCGGTGCGGGTGTTCGATGACCTCGAAGGCCTAGGCGGCGGGATCGATGACCGTGAGATCGCGGTCCACAGAGCAACGGCGTCCGCGCCAGCGCTGGCTGCGGGTATTTCACCCCAGGGATTAGCGAGCGCCGAATCTCGTCGCCCCGCCGAACAGGCGAAGCGCCCGTGCCATCTCCTCGCGCAGCCGGGCCTTGCTACCGACGACAACCGTGGGATCGAGGAGTTCGCCGTCAGGATCGATGAAGCCATACGCGGGCGCACCGCCCTGCTCGATCGAAACCATATGCCCCCTGTCGGGGCCGGGCCCCTGATAGCGGGCCGTCAGCTCGCCCAGCTTGGCGGTGAGGCCTTTGGTCGCCTTGGACCAACGGATGTGGCCGGCGCCGACATTGCTTCCGGCCTCGCGGCCTCGGTCCATCCAGAGCTTCAGGTGCGCTTTGACCTGCGGCGGCGTGTTGCGCGTGCGCTCACGATTTCGACAGGTCGGCAGGGCTGCCGAATGGGCGTCGAGAACCCGCAAATAGTCGCCATGCAATGCGACAAGAATGTCCTCAACATCGCTGTCCGCCAGGAGGGCGCGAAGGCGGTCTCCCTGCTCGGGACTGGCAATGAGTTCATCGGCGCGAGCCGCCGTCAATTCCTCGGCCTCAGACAATGCCGACGCTGACGAAGCGAAGCCCCTGGCGGCCGTGAGGACGATGGCGCGACCGCCGCAGCGACCGCCCGTCTCCTGAAAGCGCTCGAAGATGTCGCCGCGGCCGAGTGCGGCTGCTGGGTGATCACCGAGGATGATGACCCGCCGTGGCCACGGTGTCGGCCGTGGTCGATCGCTCGGCTTCAACCAATCCGAGGGCAGACATCGTGCCGCGACGAACGGTCGCGACGGCGCGCCTGTTCTTGCCGCGGCAAGATTGGCGCGGCGGGCCGTATCGAAGAGATCATCGACGTCACCGCCACCATCGGCAAACCCGCGATCATAGGCCGAGCGTTCTGCGGTTTTGGACGGTGGACGGTGATTCCAACCAACGTGGGCCGCATACCAGCCATCGGCATAGCGGATCGCCTGATTCCAGTCATAGCCGTAGCGCTCTCTGCCGCGCAGGATCGCCGCATCGCGCTCGTCGCCGCGTACCGAGGCGGCTCGGTCCTCGGTGAAGCTGAAATTGCGTGCCTGGCGCTCGGCCTCGGCAGCTGCGGCGATGGCGTCGTTGACCGGCTTCATCGCGACGACACGTTCGCGGGTACGCGCCATGCGGTCTGCCGCCGTCGATGTTGGCGGCAGGTCGGGATAGTCGCGCCAGGCTTTCGCAATCGCCTCGGCTTGATCCGGTGCGCGGCCTCGGGCAAGCCAGGTGGCGGCCGAGCAGGGATCGAAGGGCGGGATATTCTCGGCACGTGTCATGTGCTCGGCCTCCGTCGACATCAGGCAAAGAGGCGCATGGGCTGTGCGACCGGCGGGGGCAGGCGCAGGTCGCGCTGCAGGCGGGCGGCGAAACGGTCGGGCGCCATGAGGTCGTTGACCGATGCCCAGTGATTGCGATCGCCGCAGTGGTCGTCACGGCCGCGAACGCGGCGATAGAGGACTTCCCGGCCCGGGCCCGAACAGCCGAGCGAGAGCTGCACCCACGCCTCCTCGCCATGGAGCGTGATTTCGCCGGAGACCGCGGGGCCGCCCTTGTTGGAGCGAATGTCGTAGGTCCCGTCGCAGAGGCCGAGGGCGTCGGCCAGGCGCCGCATCGCGGAGCGGCCCTCGGAATGGAAGAGCCGCTTGGCGGCCTCGTCATAGCTGACGCCGCGATAGGCCAGATTTCGCAGCACCGGGGTGCGGCGGATTTCGGCAATCTGGTCCATGCAGGTGCGCCGAAGCTCCAGGCTGGACGGCCGATCCTCGCACACTGCGCTCAGATGGCGGACGAGCAGGATCACGGCAGGATCGGTTTCCGCATCCTTGCCGGCGTTGCGGCAATCCTTGATTGCGGCGCCGATGGCGTGGAGGGTGGTGAAGACCGTGATCAGCGAGCTGGGATCGAGCGCTTGCTGATGGCGCATGGCGACGTCGTAAGTCATGGGGAGGCCCTCCGGTCTTGAGCGAAAATCCGCTCAAACGGCCCTCTCCCCCTCCCCTTTCTCCCGTGGGCGGCCTCGGGGAGCGCTGACTCTCAGGCGGCGATCGGCAGCGGAATGGGAACGCTCTGCCCCGTGGCAATGTTGATGAAGGCCCCCGCATGCCCGATCGATCCTCGACCAATGAGGTCAAAGAGCAGCGCCAGGGCATGGCTCGCCACGACTCTGTTCACGAAGAGCGATTGACGCTCCAGGGCCTCGGCCATCGAGCATGACGGCGCATCGTCATCCGGTAGGGTCTCGTCCGCGATCTCCGGAAAATATTCGAGGACCGTGGGAGGTAGTTGATGGTCGGCCTCGGCCTCGTGGTTCGGGCAGCCGAGAATGAATTGTCCATCGCCCGCGCGATTGCCGAGGTCCATCCAGTAGGTCGGCGGGCTCCGCCCGGCCACCAGTGCTGCTCCTATGGCCCGGCGCGCGGAGGCGGTATCGACGCAGGTGATGAGAATATCAGCGCCGTCGAGCTTGGCGGCCTCGGGCGCCCGTCCGTGTACCGCCGTCCAGGCAAGGCCGTGAGCGAGATTGACCCGCTCGGTCAGGGTCCGGGCCTTGGAGTTGCCGATGTCGCATCGATAGAAGGGCTGTCGGCCGAGATTGGCTTCGCTGACGATGTCATCGTCGACGACGGTCACGTCGAGCGAGCGAGAGGAAATGGCGCGCAGTGCGGTGTCCAGCGAGGCGAGGCCCATCAGCATCTGCGCTCCGTTGCCGCCGCAACCCACGAGCACGACCTTGATCGCCCCGCTGCCAAGGGCCGCGGGCAGATAGTGGCGGGCAGGCGGATCAGAGCTCATGATAGTCTCCAGAAAATGGGCTGCGCGGAAGCGGCAGGAACATCCCGCCGGCGCACAGCCGGGAGGCGATTGTCGGGCCATCCGCGTGACCGAGACGTCCGACCACCATGGAAATCTTGGTCGCGTGTGCGTCGTCGGCGTCGTCGGTTGCGCTGAAGAAGGCGGGAGCATGGCCATGGCTGTGGATGTCACAGACGATATGCCGGTGCGGCGGCTGCACGGGTGGACGGTAGGTGAGGTGCGACGGCGTCGCGTGGTCGATCTGGGGGAGATCGAGCGTGAATTGCCGATCGTTCTCATCCCAGACGATGAACGCCGCGGCCTCGTTCGGCAGAGCGGCCCGAAAGTGCTTGAGGACTTGTGCCAACAGCTCTGCCGGTATCAGTCCGCAGCGCAGATCCGCGCGCCCGGCGCCAATGCTTCCATACGGGAGATAAGCTGGAATAGGCGGTGTGACGGGCAGGTCCAGAGCGAGCCAGGCCCGGCGCAGGATCAAGCAGACACCGTCGCGGCCGACGACGAGGCATTGACCGACACGGGCTTCGCGAACCGCGTCGATGGCAGGGGATTGCCCACTGGGCGGCACCGGATAACATGGCGCGGCCGCCAGGACGGCAGCGGAGGTCGGGTCTTCGGCAAGGGCTATCATCGGCGGGACTTTCCGTAGATCAAGTCACCAAGCGTCATCGGCTCGGCCTTGGTGCCCCCTCGTGGGACGGCTTGACGACGATCGCCAACGAACGCCTTCAGGCGTTTGACCGGGAAGCGTGTCGCGCGGGTCGCCGCGAGATTGTCCCAGAGCCGCACGAGACCGCCCTTTCCCGTGACGGTCAGCTCCTGGCCCGGATTGGGGTGCGTCGACCAGGAGTCAAAAAGCGCACGTTCGAATTCGGGAATGGCCGCCACCTCCAGCGATGTCGGCCTCGGAATGTTGCCCCAACACAGCGAGCCATTGAGGAAGACGTTGAGGATGGGCGAATGAAGCAGGATGGTCTCGGCCGTGGGCCGCTCGCTGCGGCCAAGGGCATAGACACCAAGCCTACGCCGAGTGGCGACAAGGACGTGCGCGGGATATGCGACCGGGACAACGGTACGGCCAGCAAGCGCACGAAGGCCCGCCGGCGGGGTCGACAGGTTGAAATATGCTGGCCGCACCTGCGCGGGCACCCACCAGACGAGCAGATCGGGATGCGCAACGAGCACCGTCTCGGGGAGAATTTGGGGCGCGGCGACGCGGCCGAGCGCCTGCGACCAATGCCGCAAATGTGCTCGTGTCAAAGGCGTCCCGGCGGCGATAGTCGGTGCGCCGGCGGCGTCATGGTCGATCTGGTGGATGCTGGCGAAAGCGTCGGCATCCTCGTCGGGGGTAAGATGGGAACCGAGGCCGCGGGCCCCGTTGCTTCTGTAAAGCAGGATGGCGTTGGTCAGCACCAATCCGCCGGCAGTTCGCTCGAACTGCACGCAATGGTCGGTCATGTCGGCCTCGCTATTCGGGGGGATAGAGTTCGATTAGGTGTCTGGCAGCGCGCAGAAGCCGGGCGCCAACCGCGAGCGAGGCAAGCCATGCATCGATTGCTGCGATTTGTGTCATCGGGCAGAGACCCGTCACGTCCATGAAGCCATACTCCATGCCGTGGCGCCCGACATCGTCGACCTCGACCGCGAACTGCTCGACGGGAACGAGGGTCAGCGGCGGCAGTGGCGAGCATTCCTCGATGCCGGGGACATATTCGTAGAGAACGTCCATCTCTACGCGCCAGGCATGATGCTCGTCGGGCAGATCGGTGAGTGCCGCGTGAGCATCGCGTAATTCGCGCAAGGCCCGGCGAAGGACAATCGGTAGCTTCGACTGAGGCGCCGCCTTTGCTGCGAACATCCATTCCGGCCGCTTGGCATTCATGGCGGACGGCATGATTTGGGCGTCGATTTCGCTGGGATCAGCCCCGTGGTAGGCGATCAGGGCTTCGCGGGCGGCCCCATCTTCGGTCTCGCCATCCCAATAGTACATCGAGATATTGTCGAAGAGATCGTCATAGCAGAACACCGGGAGAGCGCTTCCGAGCGTGCGCTCGAGCGCCCGGTAGGCCGCCGCGCGCCACGGGATCGGCCGATTGCTGTCCTCGATCCATCCAAGATCCAACTGTCCGACGCTATCGCAGACGATGGCGATCGCCGGCGCGCCGCAGGATTCCCCGTTGAGGAGGACGACGCGCAAGTCCGCGATCGTACAGCTTCGCAGGATGTCCAGGACCTTCGCCGTGAAGACCTGCTCGATGCGCCGCCGTGCCTCGGGGCGCGTCAGACGCGCTGTCGCCCCCTCCTTCGACACCACCCAGCTGCCCACCAGCTTGTGATGGGCTACGAGCGAGCGATCGAAGATCACGGGAATATCGGGCGAGAAGCGGACGGACCGTCCGGCGAGGTCAGCCGAGCGGTGGGAGGGGCAGGCCGATGGGTGGAGCGATGGGATCGGCGGGACCGTCCTCTTGCGTGCCCGCGCAAAGGACGATCTGCGCATGGAGGGCTTGGGCCTGTTTGCTGCAGGTTGGCCGGGAAAGTCCGGAAGTGTCGCCATGGTCGTTCTCGATCCATTCGAGGAGCGTGTTGCGCGGTGCTGCGGGGATGGCCGCTGTTCGCGGGCGTGCCACCTCAGCCCTTCGTGCCGACCGCGCGGCGATATTCGGTGACATGGACACCGCCGGTAACCCCGGCATCCACCAGGTCGGCATTGAGGATCGCCGGGTAGAGGGTGGCGTGATAGGCGCGCAGCCCTTGCGGGTCGTTGGCAAGGTGCGGCGGCTGCGGGAGGTCGATACCGTCATAGCGGTAGACCCGGGCAAGGTGATCGATCTGCATCGTAATGTCCTCGTTGGAATGGCAAAGGGGCGCCGGTTCATCCCGTCACCAAAGACTGGCGGGTTCCTCCGATTTGGCATCGGCCGGAAGGGCGCCCGGTGCTGGCGCAGCCGGCGCGATGGTCGTGGGGCCTGCCGACTTGGGAGGCGTCGATGCCGCCTTTGCCTTCGCCGCCTCGGCGGACGCTGCGCGGGCGGCCTCGGCCGCGCCCCGCTGGGTGGCGATCTGGTCAGCGAGCGTCTTGCGCGCGGCAATCAGTCCGCCAAGGGCGCCGTCGGCACCCTTCGAGAGCTCGGCATCGATCTCAGCGGCCGTCGCTGTGATCGAGATCGGACGCAGCTCGCCGGCCTCGGCCTTGTGCGTTTTCCCCTCGGCGATGCGGGGAATGATGATGAGGGTGACAACATCGTCAGCGCCGGCGACGAGATCGAAGGCGAGCGAATAGCTGCCCAGCAAGGGCAATAGGCTTGAGATCAGCATGTTGGTGGTTCCTTGATTGGAAGGCTGGTGGGGTCAGGCGGCCAGGTCGGCGACCACCTCCTCGGTCTCAGCGGGCGGAAGAAACTGGGGCGGCGAATAGCGGCCATTGAGGGCCATCGCGCTCGGCACCCGGTCGGCCCAGTCGAAGCCAACCGCATTCAACATGCCGGAGATGAGGTCGGCCTTCTTGGCGCCAAGCAGTTTGGCGAAGGCTTTCTCGCCCATATGCGCCACCAGGCCGCATTCGCCGGCGATGAATTTGAGCTCGTCCTTCGTGTAGCGTTCGAGGAATGAGCGATCGACCTGCCAGACCGTCCGAATGTCGATGCCGAAGGCGCTGGCAAGATCGGCGACATGCGTAAACGACTGGACGTCCCGGGCATAGGCGGCCCCGATCGCGGCGAGCACCGTCGTGGCTTGTCCCTCCGACAGCTCACGGATCTCTGCGATCTTGTCCTTGAAACCGCGATCGGGGAACGCGGCGTCGACCAGCAGCGCGGCGCGCGAGGTCAAAGTGCCTGCCTTGATGTGCGACAGTGTGCCGGTCAGCGCCGCCACGAGGATCGCCGCCTGCGCAGCCGATGGATCGTCAGCCAGCCCGCGCGCGAGTGCCGTCCGCCAGGTCGCCTCTCGCAGGTCGGCGGTGCGACCCGCGATGGACTTTGCGGTGATGCTCGGCCCGGTGCTGGTGGAAACCTTGCGCACGACGGTCCCGCGGCCGGCCAGAGGTGCCACGGGCGCGGCGTCATCGATCAGGCTGCCAGTTTCTCCGCCATCCTCGATTTCGTCGCCATCGTCGGCAAGATCGGCCTCGTCGCCATCATTGGACCCGATTGCTGCGGCGGCATCCTCGGCCTCGGCGGCCGCCTCCGCTTCACGGCGCGCGGCTTCGACGACTTCGGTCTTGAGCTGGAAGCAGGTGGCATTGGTGCAGTGACCATCGTCGACATGGGTGTCGAACAAGGCGCGCTGCGTCCCCGAATTGAACGGACAAGTCATGCATTCCGTCTTGTCGAAGAGGGCGTCGGCCAGACGCTGGGTGACACGCATCAGGAGGTCGCGGGTCTTGGCGATATCAAGGCTAGCCGCGATGATCGTCTCGAGCGCCTTGTCCTGCTTGTCGGCGGGAACGGCGGCCAGCAGCTCGGCGTGTCCGACCTTGATGCGGCGCTCGTCGAGCGCGGTTTTGACGGTGTCGGAAAGGTCGGCGAGCGCGAGGCGGCGATCGAGCTTCGCCCGAGACCAGCCAAGCCGCCGGGCAGCCTCGGCGCGGTCGCCTTGACACGCCGCGAGGTAGCGAACGGCCGCGTCTGCCTGCTCAGTCTCCGAGGGGTCATCTCGATCGTCGTTTTCGGCAATAGCGGCATCGAGCGCCTCCTGATCCGTCATCTCCCGGATCAGGACCGGCACCTCCCCGTCTTCGCCGAAGGCTTCCATGGCGGCTCGGAAGCGGCGCCCACCGGCGACGATCGTGAAATGCTCCGGCAGGTCGGCAGCGGGCCGAACCAGCATCGGCTGCAGCATGCCTCGCAAACGCAGGGAGGCGACGAGTTCGTCATGCTTCTTCCGGTCGAAATAGCGGCGCGGATTATAGCCCACGGCAATCCGGGCGAGCGGGACCATGGCGGTTCCGACAGGGTGCGATGCGGTCAAGGCGGTTCTCCTAGTGAGAATGGCGGTGCACGCGCTTGCTCGCGACGCGCACCCTTTCGGTGAGCCTGATGCTCACCCTTCCACTCCCCCTCCCCTTTCACCGCTCCGCCGTCTGGTCATGGAAGATGTCGGCCGCCCATTGCTCGAGCCACGGCTCGAACATCTCATCATGATCAAGATCGCCGGACTCGATGAGATCGCGGATTTCGGTACGGGCCTGCGCGATTGCGGCCTCCCAGGGATCGATCGGCGGAGGATCTGCGTCAGCAGGCCGTTGCTGCGGAAGGCGGCGCGGCCGCTCGGTTAGTCGGTGGTACTGACCGGCGAGCCATTGCTCCATGTAATCGGCCACGACGCGATCGGTCTTGGAGATCCCCGCCTTCAGGGCTGCCCGACGCGCACCGACGCCATAGGCCTGGCTGTCGATCGACGCGACCCGGTGTGCGAAAGGCAGAAGGAAGGGCAGTGCCGTGCCCTTGACGCCGAATGCGTGGAGCAGAACACCGGCCGGAAGAATCTGATCGAGATGGTCGATGACCGCGATCAGGCCTTCCGGTCCGTGAATATCGCGCCGGCACATGCTTCCGACACCGATCAATGCGCCGGGGCGGAGCGAACCCCAGAGCGCATCGACACAGCGCTCATAGTCGGATGGTCGCCGGCCCTGGATCACAGGCATCAGTCTGTCGGCTATTCCGGCATCCTCGCCCAGGATGCGGCAGTCGCGATTGGCGCGGATGGTGCGCGACAGGCGGTCGAAGACTTCGTCGCGATCTCGCGCGATCTCAGCCTCGACGCAGTAATCGGCACTTGCCCACCATTGGAATGGATAGGCCGCCGCGAGCGATACATAGTCCGACAGGGACCACGGGAAGCCACCATAGCGCGCAGTCGCGACGAAGCCTGCGGAGTCCAGGCAGAGGCCGGACAAACCCCGTGCATTCTGGAGTTGCCCCAGGCGCCATCCGGTCCATTCCCGCCAGCCGCGCTTTTCGGACCAACGTGAAAGCGCGTTCGCCGAGATGAGCGCGGTCCGGCCAAGCGCGCGTGCCCGCTGAAGGATCGGCCCATCGTTCAGGTGCGGAAGGCCGACGATGACGTTGATGGGCATGATGCGCGCTCCGCTCGCAACGGAAGCACGCGGACAATTGACGGTCGCGCATGTTCACGTTACGTTCTAATGAGTAGGAGATTTGCCATGACGACGCCCAGCATCCGACACCTGTTCGATCTCGACATAACGCTGCGGGATGCGGCGCTGGATATGGAGAACCGGCCGACCCGTCGGATGATCGCCAATGCGGCGATCGGCATGCATGTCGAGGACGCCTACTATTCGGTGCGGGAGCTGCGCGAGGCGGTAAGCTGGGTGCATGAAGGGGTTTCGGCGGGCAAGCTGAAGCTGGCGGAGATCCTGGGCAATGATGGTGCCGACGATTTTCAGCGCTGCATCTATTTCTGCCTCGCCGGCCGCGGCGTGGTGTCGATGCTCGACGATCTTGAATGGCTGGAGGATCTGCTGGAGCGGCGCGGGCGCATCGCAGGCGAACAGAAGCGCCTGAAGGAGACGGTGATGCCGCTCGTGAACCCCTATGTGGCCGACGCGCCCGATGGGCCGTTGGTCAGGATGGACGGAAATTTCGAGCAGGGACCATCTTGGTGGGCCGACCCGACTTTGTCGGCCTGACCATCAGCGCTCGCAGCTCAGGCGGTTCCCGTGCCGCCAGCGCGACGGTTCGATCCAGTCTCCGGCAAAGGCCCCTGCCCTTTGCCTCCTGGCCGAAGCGAAGGCCGCATTATATGCGCGCAGGCGAGCGGGATCGTCTCTGAGATAACTCGCCTGCGGGGTCGCGAGACCCGCGCGGATAAGACGCTCTCCCAAATCCGCGCCGTCGACTGTAACGACCGCAACGGGGCGGCCATAAGAAGACGAAGACACGAGCCGGATCGTCGCGGCCTTGGAGCGCAGGGCGTTCGCGGCGAAATCCTGTGCGGCCTTCCCACACTGCCAACATCCCGAGGCGCGCCGACAGAGCTGCCCGCGCTCGAATGCGTCGACCCCAAGCAACCGGAAATCGACGGCCACGGTATCGCCATCGAGCGCCCGCGCCTTCGCGTCGAAACTCTGAGACCATGAGGGCGATGTGAGAGCGGCTCCGCCCGCGAGGATGATGGCCGCCGCGATCCGGATCAAAATGTCATCTCCACCTCGACATGATCATCGGCCGCCGGCGTCGTGCAGACCCGGAATGGTTGCAGCGGATCGCCAGTGCGGACGATCGACAGCCTACCCGGCCGCTCGTCGAATAGGCGACCTGCGACGCGATTGGCGTTCTCGCGGCTGCAAAGCTGCAGACGCTTGGGCGACAATTCAAGACACGCGGCAAACATGATGGCTTCTCCCTGCTGCGGGAATGATACTGGCTGACGCACTCATGCAAAGATCGTCTTGTGAACCTTAGTGACCGGCAGGATCGTCCAGTCGCGCTCCATGAACCGGCTGATCGCATAGCCGCAGCGAGTCGCGGGATCGCGGAAACTCAGGCGGCGGCCGCGCTTCACGACGATAAATTCGTCACCCACATGACCATCGGAGAAGGTCAGCGCCTGGGCCAGTTTGATCCGGTCGCCGTCCTCGATCTTGCGCGATCGGCGGGCCAGGTTGGCACGGCACCGCGCGCGCCAGTCGAGGGCGTGCTCCCGGTCGGTCGGGGTCAGAAGGTCGAGAATGTGGCGGGGACAGCTATCCTCATAGGGGCCGACAGATTCGTCCATATCCTTGTAGCCGAAATGCTCGCCGGACTTGCTTTTGGGATTCCACATCACCTTGCAGACGATCGCGAAAACCTCCTTGCCGACGCCGTCGATCATCACCTGAGCCGCAGCATAATAGGTGCGATTCTGGGGGCAGGATGAGGCGAGCACCTTCAGTCCCTTGATCGTCCCGTCCGCCTCGCGGCTATAGGTGAATTGCGCGTCCAGATAATCCTTGGCGGTCTTGTGTCCGCCCATGTGGAAACGGGACATGGTGAGCCAGCCCATCGGTATCTCCTGTGATGTCGGGGAAAATTCGGATTAGCGGCGGTCAGGCCGCCTCGAGGATCTGCCTGACCCCCTCGGCCGATGACGCCGTGTCGTCGCTGTCGCCAAACGCCAGAAGGTAGTTGAAGGCCTGCTCAGCTTTCGAGGCGGCGTGAATGATTGCGGTCTTGTCCGCGCGCAAAATGCCGAGCCAGTGGGCGACGTAGCTCGCATGATTGTCGTGCAGTTCGTTCGGCAGATCCAAATGCGCGCAAATCAGGCCGCTTCCGATCTCAGCCACAAGCTCCTCGAAACTATAAGCTTTGTCGCCGAACCGCTTGCCGAAGGTCCGGGCAAGGCGCGAGCTGCCGCCTGACCAATGAACGGTCTCGTGTGCCCTCACCGAGGCGTAATGATCCATCGTTGTGAATGACCGCCGGTGCGGCATCTGGATGAAATCAAATGTCGGGTGGAAGAAGGCGCGATCGCCGCCATGTCGAACATCTGCCGGCACATGATCGAAGAACTCGTCGATGGCAGCTTGCCGCGCAGATGGATCGATCGGCGCAGGGGTCGCGTCGTCCGGATAGAAATAGGCGGGCAGCCCATCGATCTGATCGGCGTTGAACACGAGATAATGGCGAAGGAAACGAATGCTGCGTTCGCTCTCGGCACCGGTCACCCGGTCCGACTCGGTCTTTTTGAAGCTCGAATAATAGACCGAGAGCGAGCCGTGCTCCCCCCGGCGAACATGGCCGCCGAGCGCTTCGGCCTGGCGATACGTCATCCAGTAGCGCGAGCGATAGCCGTTCGCGTCTGCGATCGCCCAAAGATAGACCGTGTTGATCCCGGTATAGGGCGTGCCGCAGTGTCGGAGCGGACGGCCACCGGCGCCGGCAACCCGCCAGGGCCGAGTCCAGGGCGGGACGCCTTCTTCCAGCTTTCTGATGATGAGGTTGGTGATTTCGGCCGCGACGTCGCGGCTCGGACGGGCTTTCGCAGGCATGGCTGATGCTCCAGCGGGATGACGATGGGGTTCGGGAGAGGCAAGCGTGCGGGAGGGGACGATCGCGCAAGTGGCGCCGACCGCCCCCCTGTCCTGCTGGGTCAGGCTTCGACCGGCTCGATCACCGTATCGTCCGCGACCGAAGCGCCTTCCGCCATGTGATCATCCGACAACGCAGAGCGATCCGGCTCGCCACCGAGACGATCGGTCGGGCACGGGGCCGCAGCACCAAAGCGCATCGCGTCCGGCACCCATGCGAGCACAGCGTCCTTCGTCTCGGGCTCGACAATGGCCGCCCCGGCGAAGAGTTTTTCACAGCTCTCCGAGATCTCCGCCTTCTTCAGGGTGGCGTGCCGAGCCGTCAGCGCGCCGCCGCCGACGTCATGAAGCAGGCTCAAAATGCTGCCCTTGTTGACCCGATCGAAGAAGTTTTCCGCGGTCGGACGCCACCAGCTCGCAACGTCGATCTCGAGGATCGAGGCCAATCGATTGTGGATCGCGACCTGGCCGCTGGCCCCGCGCGGCTTGGCCTCGATCGACATGGCAACGATATAGGCCAGCCACTGCGCCTTGCTGTCGTCATCGAGCGCGCGAAACCCTTCGAACCGATCGATTTCGTGATCGTGGTCGCACCATCCGGCATCAAGGCCATCATGCGCTTCGGCCAGGTAGGACCGGGCGCGTGAGCCGGGCAAATCCGCCGTGACGGGATCCTGCGGGGCATCAGCGCAGATGGTGGTGCCATATTGAACGATCTCGTCGGCAGAACCGCCGCCGGCGAAAACCCGGGCGTCGATCATGACGAACAGCGCGTAATCGAGCGCGAGCGCCGGCTGAGCGAGCAGACAGGATGCGAGAATATCGCGGCGTTGTATGGCAAGCTCGTCGTAGAGCCGATTGCTGAGCGGCTTGCCGCCAGGTGCCACAGCTTCGGGTCGGCGAGCTGGCTCGGGCGAATCCTTCACGCCGACGCGAAACCTGCCCGCCCCGCCCTCGTCGGGTTCGCCGGGATTTCCGCCGCCCGCATCATCGATCGCGTCGGGTTCTTCGACGATGAGCTCCTGCTCGCTATAAAATTGGGTGTCGAGACGCATCTCGCCCTGCGGCGTCAGAAGCAGAAACGCGCCGACATGCGGCCGCAGCTCATCTGGCAGCACGGGCGCGCGATGCTCGATCGCCTCGGCCTCGGCGATCAGTCGGTCATCCTCCTGGTCCAGGGCCTTGTAGGCATCGGGCGAGATGGATTCGTCCTGCATTTCGGCCTCGAGCTCGGCGCGGCGCGCCTCGATCTCGCCAAGGCGGGCGGATTGCTCCTCGGTGAGCGCGGGCGGCTGCAGGATGGCACGGTAGAGGCCGTGGGCGGCGTTGTGGGCGTAGTTGCTGGCGATCGGCCTGATCCAGGCAAGGCCCGTCTCCTCACCGATGCGTCTCGCTTCGGCCTCCATGATGTCGCCGGCGAGACGGTGCGCGATCTCGGGATTGTTCCAGCGGTCGTTGCCGTCGGTGAAGAGGTCGCCATCGACCTTGCCGCCTGCCGCGCGATACCGCTCCTCGCCGACCAGAATCGCGATCGGATCGCTGGCCTTGAGCGTCTCATTGGCGATGACGCGGCGGATGGTGTCGGCCGTTACGTGGCCATTCTGGTAGCTGTTCCAGACCAGAAGCTGCTTGTCGTGGCTTTCGGTCGACGCATAGGCTTTGGCGATGTCGAGCGTGATCTCGCTTTTGCTCAAGGCGTCGAAGATCGGCGCTGCCAGCGAGGCGAGGCGCAGGCGCCCCTCGACGAAGCGACGTGTCACGCCGAAACGCTTTGCGACAGCATCGAGATCGCCGGTCGAGCCGATGAAGTGCTGAAAGGCGCGGCATTCCTCGGCGGGGGTCATCTTGAGCTGATGGAAGTTGGTCGCCGTGGACGTTTCGGACAATTCGGCATCGTCGCCGGTAAGGATCATGACGGGGACATCGAAATCGGCTTCCGAGATCGTACCGCGCTCGGCGAGCAGGCGAAGCGCGCGCCAACGGCGTCCGCCATCGAAGACCTCGAAGGTGCCGCGCGGCTTTTTGGCGGGCGTGACGAGCAGATTCTGAAGGACGCCCTTGGCCTCGATACTGGCGGCCATGGGTTCAATCTGAAGCTGTTCGTCCGGTGCGGTACGGACGTTGATCGGCGAGAGCCGCAGCTTGGCGAGTTTGATGGTCTGGATCACCGGGGTCACTCCTCTTGGCGTCCGGCAATTCCCGGACACCACCCCGTTCCCCCTTCCCTCTTTCCCAAGAGCGGCCTCGGTCGTTTGACCAAGGGCGACCCGCGCTCACCCAGGATCGGCGAGAATGCGCCCAAGGATGTCGGCGGCGATGCTCACCGGAAGGAACACCCGTGTCCGGTACTGAATGATCTCGGTGAAGCAGCCCAAGGATTTCAGCCAGGCGAGCTGATCCGACGGCGCCCCGACTATCTCGATGCGATGATTTCGGTTCACCATCGCGCGGCGGATCGTCATGGGGAATGGGCGGGCAACATCAACGCTTCGACCGGAATGGGCCGATTTGATGATGTCCGAGGGCGGCAGGTTCTCGGCGCGATCGATGCCGAGCTTGGTGAAAAGCTGGACAACGTGCTCGTCGAAAACGAGGCGGCCGAGCCAGCTATTTCCCGCTTTGTCAGCGATGCGGTTGACCACCAGATGATCGCTGGGCAGCGCCGACCAGATCGGCAGAAGCAAGCCGGTCGCGAGGCGGATCGTCTCGGTGTCGACCTTGTTCGCCGCTTCATCGGCTTCGGCCTGCCATTTCGCGCAGAAGGCGTCCCGATCGACTATTTTCCAGGCGCTCTCGAAGAGCTCATGCTCGCGGATATATTCCCGCCGGGTCGGCCTCGTCAGCTCGAAGCGCGGGATCGGCGTTCCGTCCTTCTCCTCCATGAGCGCTCGGGCGCGGGTCTGCAGCGCGACCATCCCCGACTTGGCGTTGAGCAGAAATACGGCGGTGCTATCGCTGTCGGCGATACGCAGCACGCGCTCCAAGGTGACAGGGGTCCGCCGCCGCGCGATCTCGATGGTCAGCAAGTGCGACGTCGCCCCGCTGACCGGGTCGGTCCGGAGCAGTGTGTCGTCGATCAAGGTGGCGGAATCGACGAGGATCGTCTCGACACCGACATCGAGCCGGCCAGCCTCCCTCGCCGCCGATACCCGTGTCTCGACCAGGGACAGAAACTCATCGAAGATGCTGTTCTGCAGGCCGATGGGAAGCGCGAGGATGCGATTTAGCCATCGCTGGATGGGCGGCAGTTCCTCTTTCAGGACGCCGTCCTTGTCGCAGAGCTCGAGACCGGTCCGATCCTCGAATTCCGAATGCGAGATGCTCTTGAGCTTGCCATCGACCAGCAAGTGGAACCACGTCACCAGCGCAGCGCAAGCATATTCGCTCTCCAGATTATCAGCCGGGTCGAAGAGATTCTGACCGCCGGTCTGGCGCTGACCCCGTGTGAGTGCGCCGAGGCTGTCGAGCCGCCTCGCAATCGTGCTGGTGAAGCGGAGTTCGCCTTTGCAGTCGGTCGTGACGGGCCGGAACAGTGGCGTGCTCGCCTGATGGGTCCGATGGGTTCGGCCAAGGCCCTGAATGGCGCGGTCCGCGCGCCAGCCCGGCTCGAGCAACAGATGGACGCGTTGCTCCTGGTTCGGCACGTCCATTGATGCGTGATAGGATCGCCCCGTCCCGCCGGCGTCCGAGAAAATGAGGACGCGCTTCAGCCCCTGCATGAAGGCCGCGGCCTCGGCCTGACTGGTACGGGTCGAACGGGTTTCCAGCTTCTGCCGGCCGTCGCCCGTCGAGATTAGGCGTTTTGTCCGCCCAGTGACTTCCGCGACACGATCATGCCCGAAATGCTCCAGGATGCCGTCGAGCGCCGACATGATCGGCGGCAATGCGCAAAGATGCTCGATCATCAGCGCGCGGGCAGCTTCGGCTTCGGGATTGTAGACGGGATTACCCGTCTCGTCCGTCATCGGCTCGGAGCGCTGCGTGCCTGTGTCGTCGGTGAAGACGCGCATTTGGCGAGTAGGGAAAGCGCGCTCGAGATAATCGATGACATATTCACGAGGGCTGAGGTCGATTTCGAGGTCGACGCGCTCATCCGGGCTGAGCATGCCCAATCGCCGGTCGAGGATGGACTCGGCCGTCGTCACCAGTTGAAGCACCACCGACTGGCCCGCCATAAGATGCTCGCCGACCGCGGCGATGACCGTTGGCAGCTTCATCGAAAGCAGCACCTGGCCGAAGAAACGCTGCTTGGTGGACTCGAAGCGCGAGCGGGCCGATGCCTTCGCCCCGCTATTCAAAGTGGTGTTCTCGAGACCATCGACGACGCCGGTGAGTTCCAGGGCTTTTTCCATGTTCCGGTGGATGATGGACCAGGCATTGGCGTAAGTGTCGTAGATCTCGATCTGCGCGGGCGTCAGTTCGTGCCGCAGGATCTCATATTCGACACCGGCGAAGCTCAGCGCTCGCGCCATGTAGAGCCCAGTCGCCTTGAGATCGCGTGCGACCAATTCCATGGCGGCGATCCCGCCCTGGCGAATGCTGGAGATGAATTGCTCGCGATTGGCGAACGCCGTCTCCGGTCCCCAGAGCCCGAGCCGCACGGCATAGGCAAGGTTGTTGACCTCGGACGCCCCCGTCGCAGAGGCGTAGAGGATCCGCGCGGCGGGCAGATGGTTCTGGAGCCGAACGCCGCTGATGCCCTGTTGCGATCCCTCCTTGGCTCCGAGTGCGCCCTCGCCTCCTGCGACACCGCCCATCTCGTGCGCTTCGTCGAAGGCGATGACGCCGTCGAAATCGGCGCCGGCCCAGTCGATGATCTGCTTCAGCCGGCTATGTTCCCCGCGCATCGATCGAAGGGTCGGATAGGTGACCAGAAGGACGCCCTGGTCAAGCCTGATGGGTTCGTCGATCTTCCAGTTCGATATGGGCTGAATGTCACCGGCGAGCCCGCCGAGGGCCGTCCAATCACGGCGAGCATCTTCGAGGAGGGGCGCGTTCTTGGTGACCCAGATATTGCGACGCCGCCCCTGAAGCCAGTTGTCAAGAATGGCGGCCGCGATTTGGCGACCCTTGCCTGCCCCGGTTCCGTCCCCGAGGAAGAAACCCTTTCGGTAGCCGCGGCCCTCCTCCGAGATAACGAGGCCGACACCATCCTTGTCCGGTGCGAAGCGCCCAGGGATCGTCTGAGCCCAGGCATGGCCGGCGTAAACGACGGTTTCGAGCTGGGAGGCCGAGAGCAAACGGTCTGTGACAGTCCGCTCCGGCAGCGAAGGGACGTAATCGGGGATCGGCGCTGGGATTGATCCCATGGCAACGGATTCGACGAGCGCAGTCGGGTGTTCGCCGGCTTTGTCGAAAACCAGGCGGCTTGGCCGATAGGGCAGATAGACGCCGGTCTGTTCGAGCAGCGGCGCCGGGGTTTCGAGCCTGGTGTAAGCAACCGGCAAGACATGGTTGCGCACGGCAGCGTGAAAGGCCCGGGGCATGGGCTTGGCGCTTTTGACCGCTCTGAAGAGCGAGATGCCTCCGCCCCGCTTCGGCGCGGGTGCCGGCTGATCTGCGACAAGGGACAGGCGAGGTGTCACGGTGAGAACGTCGAGCAGTTCCGCGATTGATCCACCCTGGATGACTTCTGGTGCGAGCCTGCCGGCGACCTTGTCGATGACGAAGATTCGCACGTCGATAGACGTGCCGTGTTTGAGATAGCAGCCTTCAAGTCGAACAGAGGCTTGCACTGTCGATCCGCGAAGGACGGTCTCGTAGTGGTCGCGCATTCGGGTGGTCGGTCCGAACCAGTCGGGCATGATGGCAACGAGGCGGCCCCCAGTCTGCAATCGGCGAAGTGCAGCCTGAAGATGCCGAACGGCCGCAAGATCATCGACGCCGCGGCCGAGCGACCGCGAAAACGGCGGATTCATGAGGATCAGGGAAGGACGCGGTGCGTCGCCAAGAGCAGCATCAAGAATCGCCCCATCATGGCCGGTGATCGTTGCGCCGGGGAAAACGCCGTGCAGGCGATCGCGGCGGATCGGATCGAGCTCGTTGAGATGCAGCGATCGATGAGCCCCAAGCTGTGCAACGAGCAAACCGTTGCCGGCGCTGGGCTCGAGAATGACGTCATCCTGCCGGACATCTGCGAGCAGAATCGCGACGGCCGCAATGTCGACAGGAGTCGAGAATTGCTGCCATTCGATCTGGTCTTCGCTCCGCACGGTCTGAGTGGGGAGGCGCTGCGCGAGGTCAATCCGCGCGGCGACATCGGCGAGGCTGGCCAGAGGCGCCAATGATCCACGGAGATGAAGGGCGAGTGCGTGCTCTAGCACCTCGAAGCTTGAGCGCTGCGTCCAGCGTCCTTCGGCATCGGTTCCGCCGAACGCCTGCACCATCGCCCGATTGAGATGTTGACGGGTGACCGGCTCGCCTGACGCCAGTTGGGATAGAAGGATGTGCGCAGCGGCACGGTCGCCGCGCTCGGCGGTCTGAAAAAGGTCGGTCATTTGGGAATCTCCTGCGCGGCTGCATCTGTCGCAGCGACACACCCTCGATCCCCCTCCCCTCTCTCCGCCCCGGGATCAGGTCCGGCAGTGCGCGTCGAGGAACTTTGCCCAATCCTTGAAAGCCGGCGGCGGCGGGTCGCGGCGGATGATGAGCCCGGGACGGGGATATTTCGCTTCGGCGGACGCCGCGGCGCGACGCCCTTCTGGATCATTGTCCTCTGCGATCAGCAGGGTCGTAATGCCGGGTGGAATGACCAGTTGATCGAGCCGCCTGGCGCCAAGTGAGGCCCAGCAGGGGATGTCCTTGATGCGGGTGTAGGCGCCGGCAGTCTCGAAACCTTCGGCGATCGCCAGCGTCTCGCCCCCTGCCCGGCCCCGCCATGCGCCTGTCCCAGGCACGCCGAGCATGACTTTTCGGAGGCACTTCGCTGTCGCAGGGTCGAGAAAGTTGCGCTGGATCGCGACGAGCTGCCGGATCTCGCGAACAGCAATCAGCAAAGCCGGTCGATAAACGGTTTTCGGCTTCGGGAGGTATGGGCAGCGCGAATGGAAGCGCACGTCGGCAGGCGCTGGCAACAAGTTGCGTCGCTCAAGATAGCGCTCGGCCAGCGTCCCTTTGACGCCAATGGCCTGCTCCCAGATGCGCGAGACATTGGCGCTGCCTTGCGGTCGATCCTGTTCCGGTATTGCATAATGTTGGCCGGTTCGAACCCGACGCAATTCCCGCAGAACATCATCGCGTGCGCAACCCGCGAAGCACGTCACCAGAATGCCGCGGTCACCTTGGCGGATCGAAAGACTTGGATCGTTGTCGCCATGTGCCGGGCAACGGGCCATAGCCCTGTAGCCGGTCCAGGTGCCGCCAAGAGCGCCTACGAGGTCAACAAGTTCCTGGGTCGGTCGTTTGGCCGTGAGTGGCATAGGACTACCTCCTGCTCGGTAGCCACATCCCCCCTTCCCTCTTTCAGCGCATGGCGCTGTGACCCGGACCTATCAACGATGAGGGTCGGCGCGCTCACGTTGATCGCTTCATCGGGCACGACTCGGGCTCGTTCGCAGGCGACGAACGGCTCGGACATCATCGGTCAATCGTCAGGCCGGTTCTTCCGCCGATCCGCATATTTGATCACGAAGGCCTCCCAGAGCCGCATCCATTCGGTGTCGGTCCGGGGCCTCTTGATATCGGCGAATCCCTTGCGGAATGCGTTGGCCATATCGTCGACTGACCAAGGATGGCCCTTAGTGAGACCGACACTCCGAAACGCCTGTTCGCGGTCGCCATAGGAAAGCGTTCCCGGCGGGAATGCGTGAAGCGGTTCGTCTGATTTCGCTGCGGGTTTCGTTGCCTGCGGAACGGTGCGAACCGATGATCTCGGTGCCGTTTCGACGCCTGGCGCCCCAACAAGTCGCAAATGGGGTCCGACCAATTTACGCTCCATCGGCGCTGGAGACGGATGAAGGACCACCTTCCTGCCGGAGAGATCGACGTTCGCATTGGGATAAACCGCCGAGACGAGCTGCATCGTCTCCCGCACCGTTTGACGAAAGCGCTTGCTGTCAGCCTCGTTGCCGAGGTGCTTTGCCAGTTGATCCCAAGAAATGATCTGCCCCTTGTCGGAGCCGATCCGTGGGAGGCGATAGGCAAGATAGGTATAGAGATCGAGCGCCGTTGGCGTCCCTTTAAGCTCCCGGATCGCTACTTCGTTTAATGGGACAGCGTGCTCGATAAGGTGACTGTAGAAGACCTCCGACATACGGATTTCCCGCGCGAAGGTGCCGTTCTTGTCGAGTGAACCAGCATATTCATTTGAGATCTTCACATCGCGGACCGCAAAGGCGTTGTCGTCCGTTTCGGTGCCATCCCAGCGAATCTGCCACTCGCACGCCAGCAAGCGGTCGACCTGTTCGCGCATCAGATTTGCGGTGCCACGGGGGCCATAGGACACCGTTTGATAGCCAAGCCGCCGCATCCATTCCGTGAAGTTGCGGCCGAGATAGACGTCGCGCGAACGCTTCATTACCGCCTGTGAAAGCAGATAGATGAGCGCAACCCTGGGATAGGCCCCATATGGAACACCCAGGCTTCTCATGACCGACTTGCCATCGATATTTTGAAGAACCGGCCGAGGGTTGATTGCCAGCGCGTACTTGCCGTCTTCCCGGATAATCGGGAGCGTGTCGTCCTTCGGGCGCTTGGTCGGGAGCGACATGGCGCAAAGCGCGGAATGGAGAAATGCCGGGACAGGCTCTTCGTCGTGGACTCGCAGGAAGGCGTCGAGCGTCAATTGGGTTCCGGCAGTGGAGGCAAGCTTCCGGACATTCTCTGCACCGCCATCGATCATGGCGAGTGCATATTGGTGCCCAATCGGCCTATGCTGATCTCCGTTCATTGTTCCGCCCTTCCCCGAATCTCCGGGGTCTGTGATGGCGCTGTCTCAACAGGTTTGGGTTTCGAAATCAACCCTGTTGGCAGTTTTGGCGGGAAATCAGGGGTGAGAGTTGCAATTCGACCGATGATCTCGGTGCCGCTTTTGCCGAATCGCCCCTTCCCACTTTCAAAAATCGAAATTTTGAAGCCGATTCGCGAATCGGATTGATTCAGGGATTCATGTAATAGGTATGCGCTCCGAGATCATCGGTCTGTTGGCACCGAGATCATTGGTAGGACGCACCGAGATCATCGGAAGGTACTGAGATCATCGGTATTTATCCACAGGGCATCGCTCGGTGCAGCCGGACGCAGCAAGTTTTCGGAAAGCTTGCACCGACTCGGAGATCATCGGTGCGCCTCTACCAGGGCGCATTGGCATTACCTTGAAATCCGAAACGGCTCGGAGATCATCGGTAAAGTTGTAAGTTCGATGGCCAAATCG
Organism: Sphingomonas sp. NPDC092440; assembly: GCF_044754985.1. NCBI lineage: Bacteria > Pseudomonadati > Pseudomonadota > Alphaproteobacteria > Sphingomonadales > Sphingomonadaceae > Sphingomonas > Sphingomonas sp. NPDC092440. The sequence goes on from NZ_JBIVQA010000012.1 coordinate 126,019, forward strand.
TTGCTCGAAACTGCCAACGTCGCTATTGTGGGCCATCAAACCCACAAAAGCGGAATCTCATGGCCACTGATCCCACAAATGTCCCCGCCGATGACCTTCTGGAAGGTGGCCTGGATGTGCTTCACCGTAAAGCGCTCACGATCCTCAAGCGGATCCGCGACAGCGCGGTCGATCCAGAGACAGGGCAGAAGCGAGCCCCCACCTTCCCTATCTCCAAGGCTGCATCACTTGTCGGACGCACCGCGTCGGCGATCCGAGAAGCTGAACGCGACGGGCGTTTGCCGGAGCGTGGGCGGACGGCTTCCGGTCATCGCGTCCAATATACGCTCGAAGAACTCGATCATATGCGTGAGGTGTTCGGAACGCGTCCGTGGCGCAGCCCGGAAGATCCACCCGCCATTCTCTCGGTCTGCAATTTCAAGGGCGGTGTCGGCAAGTCCACGATCGCGCTGCACCTGGCTCAGCACTTCGCGATCAACGGCTATCGTGTGCTGTTTATCGACTGCGACAGCCAAGCTTCATCGACAATGATGTTCGGCTACCGACCAGACGTCGATCTGGAGGAGGACGACACGCTCTATGGGCATTTCCATAACCCGGAATTGCTGGGTGTGCGAAAGATCATTCGGAAGACCCACTTCCATGGGCTCGATCTGATCCCTGCGAATTTGCGGCTCTACAATCTCGAATACGAGATCGCCGGCTACCTCGCGCGCAATCAGAACCTGAACATCATCGACCTGATCGCCGAGGCCATCGACTCGGTGGTAGAAGATTACGATGTGGTGATCATGGATCCGCCTCCAGCACTCGGCATGGTCTCCATGGCGGTCCTTCAAGCAGCCAATGCGATGGTGATCCCCGTGCCGCCAAGCCTGGTCGACTTCGCATCGACGGTGTCGTTTATCGACATGGCGAAGACCACGATGAAGCAGCTCGAGCAGCTCGCGGGGAGGGGGCGCCCGGCTTACAATTTCATCCGTCTCGTCGGCAGCCGGGTCGACGACAGCAAGTCGATGCATCGTGAGATACTTTCGATGATGCGGAGCGTTTTCGGAGGCTCAATGTCTTCTTCGGTGATGGTCACCAGTGCGGAGATCGACAATGCCAGCTCGCGGATGAAGACGGTCTTTGAACTGGAAAAGCCCGTCACTTCGCACGAGGTTTACAACCGGTGCATGAGGCATCTGAATGAGGTTTGCCGAGACATCGAAGAAGACGTTTTGCGGACCTGGCCGAGCCGGGCAGGGGGGCAGCTTTGAGCAGCAGTTGCCACGTGGCAACTGCGGGCAATTGTTCGCCGTCTATGGGGCTGAAATCTGCTAAGAATGATGCGTTGTTGCCACGTGGCAACCGAGCAAGGAAAGCGTTTATAAACAGTATCATGAGCCAAATTCCAGGATCAGTTTTCCCTCAGAAAAGGGGAGCCGAAGGCGAGGCGAATTTCGGTTTGTTGCCACGTGGCAACAGACCAACAAATCGGGTCTCCAAGATGCCGGAAATTCGAGTAGGAGCGAGCCGATGACAAAAGGAAATAAGGGCTTCGGCTCGATGTTCACCGAAGGCCTGGATAATGAGGCCGAGCTTGACAATGCGAGCCCCTCGGAAGGGATCATGGCGAGCCGAAGCCAGACCCTGGCGCGGATAGCGAGCGGCAAGACGGTTACCGATCGAACGGAGTGGGTGGACCCGGCTCGTTGCCGTCCCTGGCGGATGCACAATCGCGACCTGGACCATTTGTCCGAAGAGAGCTGTCGCGATCTGATCGACTCCTTTCTCGCGGCGAAGCGGCAGCGCATCCCGGCGATCGTGCGTCGTCTGAAGGACGATCCTGACTACGATTATGAGATCATCGCTGGCGTTCGCCGGTGGTGGACCGTCCAGTGGCTCCGCGAACATCATCATCCAGAATTTGATTATCTCGTCACGATCCAGACCGTCACGGATGAAGAGGCATTCCGGGTTTCGGACGTTGAAAATCGGTCGCGAAAGGACATTTCAGACTGGGAGCGTGCAAAGGAATATGCGCGAGCGCTGTCGGAGTTTTACGAGAACTCCCAGTCCCAGATGGCGGAGCATCTCAACCTCTCGCGGTCATGGCTGAGCCGCCTGCTGGATGTTGCGAGGCTTCCTGAGGAGATCGTGGCGGCATTTTCGGACACCCACGACATTACCGTTCGAGTGGCGCGCGATATCAAACCGCTGACCAGCGAACCGAAAACTCTGAAGCGAATGCGAGACGAGGCCGAGCGCATCGAGGCCGAGCGTAGGAATGGTGGTTCCAGTCTGACCGGACCCGAGGTGGCGAAGCGACTTGTTCGTGCGACCGTTGAGGCAAAGAAGAAGGAGACTGGCGAGCGAGAGATCACGGGCAAAGGCGGAAAGACGATTCTGCGCTATGCCAGTGCCAGAGGTGGGGGGATCACGATCAAGATCGTGCCCCGGACCGGCGCCACGAAGGCCGAGCTCATGAAAGCGATCGAAGAACTGTTGCCGGCGAGCTGAGCAAAACAAGCGAGACGGCGTTTCAGTACGGAGGGCGTCCCGGTCGCTATTCGGCCCGCAGCCGGCGCTGCGCGGCAGGCGTGGTGGGCAGCGCCGCGAGGAGCTTTCGGGCACCCTGAGGTGTCACAGACAGCAGCTTCGAAACGGAGGATGCCTGGAGCCCTGGATAGGCGATCAATAGGCGCCCGAGAAGCGGCAGGCGACTTCGCTGAGTTGCACCTAAATTGGTGAGCTTGGCGACGTCATGCTCAATTGCGGAAAGCTCGCGGAGCCCCGCCGCGCTGATCTGCCCGATCTCCTTAGCGAGGAACCCGGTCAGCGCGGCAGGGGAAGGGGGCATGAACTTGGGGAGCGGCACCAGTGAGGGGATGATGCGGCTCGTGAAGCCAGCGCGGTAGAGCATGCGAGGAAGAGCGGTCGCGACGAGCCAGTTGCGATCGCGGCAGCGGGGAGGAAGCTCCAACGAGCGTCCGTCGATCGCAACAACCTCCGAGGCGCCGACCGGAAGACGCTCGGTCATTTCGGCAAGAGCGAACACGCGCTCGGCGATGGACCGGAGATCGGCGACGGGGAAGGGTGCATCCGCCGCAGACTTCACCTGACGCCAGAGCGGGCCGAAGTGTGCGAGATCGTCTCCACCATAGCGCTCAGCCTCTGCACGGTCGTCGAGGATGGTTCGGAGAGCATTGAGGGATGCGCGGCCAACCGGGTCTCTGACATCCTCGTCCCGACTTAGTGCGAGGTGGAAAATGGACGCCACCGATATCGGATCGTTGAGACCTTCGGAGGCGCGGGGAGGGGCGCTTCGCCCCGCGATCCAATCCTGCAGGTCGCCGACAGCGATCGGCACGCCGGCGAGACCTGCTAACGCCGCGGCGCCGTGAAGGCGCGATCGCGCAAGGAAAATGTCGGCGCTTGTACTATGATGAAGCCGGCCGTCGAGCCGGCCGAGCAGCAACATTGGGTCATTTGCGCGGCGGTCGACGATCTCCTGCATCGCTCTTACGCTTAGCGCGTGAGGAAACCAAAGTCAGCAGTTGGTTTCGCCTCATGCTATCGTCGAAAAGTTCATATGCGATAATTGCACTTATCACATAAGCAGATTTGACCGTTCTTTATAAGGTGGGCTACAAGCGCGGCTGAGGAGCGAGGCGCGTCGTGAGCACCGAAACCGCCCGGGAAGGGCCAGAAATCCCCGTAGCGCCGCCTGAGGCTGTCCTGCCGGCCGTCAGGGCGCCGGCCGACCTTGCGTGGACGATCGT
>NZ_JBIVQA010000013.1:0-127796 GCF_044754985.1 Sphingomonas sp. NPDC092440
CTACCAGATACGACCGGCATGCCACAAACTACCTCGCTGCCATCGCTCTCGTAGCCCTTATCACCGCGTGGCTTAAATGAGTCCTCAACCTAGGTTGAGGACTCATATTCCTCCTTCGTCACCCCGGCCTTGCGCCGGGGTCCCGCTGCCTTGCTGACGGAAGAAGCAGCGGGATCCCCGCCCGCGCCGGGATGACGGTGGAAAATCAGATACTTGCTTGGGTTTTCAACCTAATCCCCGAACCCATATTCCCAGCGATACGGCACGCCCGTCTCGCCCAGCGCGGCGCGGACCAGCTTCGGGAAGGCCCGCTCGATCCGCACGTCATTGCCCAGGATCAGCACGCAGCGCCGGCCCCGCTCGAGGCAGACCATCGTATTGGCGGTCACGTCGTTATGGCCGCCCTTGAACCAGCCCGGCCCCTGCGGCCCGGTAAAGGCGATCACGCCCAGCGCCGCCTTCGCATCGATCCCCTCGCCCGGCCCGGCCGGATTGTTCAGCGTCGGGAACTGCGTCTTGCTCGCAATCGCCTGGGTGCCGCGGGCAAATTCGACGCGCCACCGCTTCGGCAGGCCATAGCCGCGCGCCATCGCCGCGGTCATGATCGCCAGGTCGTGGATCGTCGTGTCCATCGATCCCGCCGCGCGCACCCGGCTGCGATCGTCATGCGGCTCGGGCTTGCCCTGCGCGTCCCAGCCGTCCGCCAGGTTGGTGCCGAAGCCGTCCTGCCAGATCAGGCTGGTCCGGGTCATGCCGAGCGGCCGGAAGAAGCGCCGCTGCAACTCCGCCTCCACGCCCAGCCCAAGCCCTTTCTCGAGACCGAACTGGAGCAGCGAGATGCCCTCGCCCGAATAGCCGTAGCCGCTGCCCGGATCGAAGTGGAAGCGCAGCTTCCCGTCGGGCTCGAGGAACGCGAAATTGGCAAAGCCGGTCGCGTGGTTGAGCACGTGGCGCGGCGTCACCCGCCGCCAGCGTTCGTCGCCGGCCAGGTCGCCCCAATGTCCATAGTCGTCGAGATTGCCATAGTCGGGCAGCGGTTTCGCCAGCATCGCCGCGACCGGCCTGTCGAGGCCCAGCTTCCCTTCCGCTACGAGCTGCGTGACCAGATAGCCGAACACCGCCTTGGTCAGCGACGCGCCGTACATGATGGTGTCGGCGGTGAGCGGATCGCCCTTCGCGTTGCGCGCGCCATAGGTCCGCACCGCGACGATCTTGCCGTCCACGATCTGCGCGATCGCCACGCCCCTGGCGCCGGTCTCGGCCATCGCCGCGCGCACCGCCGGCTCCAGATTCACCGGCGGCGTATCCGCCGATACCGGCGCCACGCCCGCCAGCACCAGCAAGCCGGCCAGCCCATATCCCACCGAACGACGCATCCCGCCACCTCCCTGTTCCCGGCCGCATCCTGCACGATCGTTGCCGATCGGCAACACAAACCGAGCTTCGTGGATCGTCACCGAAACGACGCACACTCGTAACGATACCGACGCGAACCCTGCCTAGCGGCTCGCATGGGAGCGGCCCTCCGGCCGCTGGGATGGGAATGATCATGACCGATTTTTCGCGCCGGCTGCGCCACGGCCACGCATATGCATTTCTGATGGCCTCGGCCGCCCTCGTCACGCTCGCGCCCATGGCGCATGCGCAGGACAGCGCCGCCCCTGCCGCCGTCGTCGATGCCAATGACGGCGATGGCGGCGACGAGATCGTCGTCATCGGCAGCGGCCAGACCCGCTCGGTCTCGACGCTGGTGCCGCAGAATCTCGACCTGCTGCCGCCGGGCACCAGCGTCCAGAAGGCGCTGAACTTCCTGCCGGGCGTGATGGCGCAGTCGATCGACGCGCTGGGCGTCAACGAGCAGTCGCTCTCGCTCCAGGTCCGCGGCTTCAACACCACCCATCTCGGCTACACGCTGGACGGCATGCCGCTCGGCGACGGCGCCTACAACAACTATAACGGCCTCACGATCAGCCGCGCGCTGATCTCCGAGAATCTCGGCCGCGCCGATCTCGCCACCGGCATCGCCGGCCTCGCCATTCCCTCGACCAGCAACCTGGGCGGCGCGCTGACCTATGTGAGCCGCGATCCGGGCAAGGACGCGGCGCTGGCCGTCAGCCAGACGGTCGGCAGCGAGAACAGCGTGCGCACCTTCGTGCGCCTCGACACCGGCGAGCATGGCGGCTTCTCGGCCTATGTCTCCGGCCAATATGTCGAGCAGGACCTGTTCGTGAACCAGCCGGCCTATAACAAGTCCACCGGCAAGCAGCTCAACGCCAAGGTCCAGTACAAGGCCGACGGCATCAAGATCACTGCCTTTGCCGATCTCTCGCGCACCAACCAGGCCGACGACGCCTATCTGTCGAAGGACATGCTGAACCGCCTGGGCTGGGACTGGGGCGGCTATGCGCCGAACTGGCAGGCCTATGTCGGCGTCGCCGCCTGCACGGTGACCACCACGCCGTACAAGTGCGCCGCCGCGCCCGCGCCGCAGAAGAATGCCGACGTCACCTTCACCAACGGCCAGATCCTGCGCAACGACAATCTCTTCTACCTGGCCGGCGAGTTCGAGCTGGCGAAGAACCTCAGCGTCCGCACCCAGGTCTATCATCACAACGACAAAGGCGCCGGCAACAACTTCATCACCGGCCTGTCCAACCAGGGCACCACGACCACGGCGGACGACGTGCCGGTCCAGATCCGCGACACGCGCTACACGATCGACCGCACCGGCGTGCTGGCGAGCGTCAACTGGAAGGTCGCCTTCAACGAGTTCCAGGCCGGCCTGTGGGTCGAGGACAATACCAGCAGCGCCGCGCGCTACATCTGGACCAACGTCACCGGGCCGTTCAGCCTGGCCCAGTATCTGGTCGGCCAGCCCAACACCTCGCAATGGGTGCAGGAGACGCACTGGAAGACGCACCAGTTCTACGTGCAGGACACGGTGCGCCTGTTCGACGACGCGCTGAGCATCGATTTCGGCTTCAAGAGCACCTATTCCAAGTCGGATGCCCGGGCGATCCGCGGCATCGCCGTCGCGGCGCCGCCCGCCTCCAGCCAGTTCGCCAGCGGCACGCTGGTGGCCAAGGACAATTTCCTGCCGGAAGTCGGCGTGCACTGGCAGGTCGCGCCCGGCCATGAGCTGTTCGCCAGCTATGCCGAGAACATGGCCATGTTCCAGGGCGGCTTCAAGCTCGGTCCCCAGTCGGTCTCGCAGGCCGTGTGGGACGCGCAGGGCAAGTATCTGAAGCCGGAGACGTCGAAGAGCGTCGAGGGCGGCTATCGCTATGTCAGCGGCCCGCTGCAGGTCGCGCTGAGCGGCTATTACGTCAAGTTCGACAACCGCCTGCTCCAGTATAATCCCTGCCCGACCAACCAGCAGCAGAACCCGGGCTGCGGCAACAGCTTCCACAATGCCGGCAGCGTCACCAGCAAGGGCGCGGAGCTCGGCGTGCTGTGGAAGCCCGTGCCGTGGCTGAGCTGGTACAATTCGGCCTCGTTCAACAAGTCGACCTATGACGAGAATCTCAACTGGTGCACCACCACCTGCGTGGTCAAGCTCACCGCGGGCAAGCAGCAGGTCGATACGCCGAAGACGATGCTCGCCAGCGTGCTGACCGTGAAGCAGGGCGGCCTCTCGGCCTCGCTGCAGGGCAAGTACACCGGCCGCCGCTATTATACCTACACCAACGACCAGAGCTTTGGCGGCTACACCACCTTCGATCTGGGCATCAGCTACGACTATGGCTCCTTCGCCTATGTGAAGGACCTCAAGCTGGCGCTGAACGTCACCAACCTGACCAACAAGCGCTACGCTTCGAACTTCGACAGCAGTGTCTTCGCGCCGGACGATGCGACGGGCACGGTGCTGGTGTTCCACTCCTCGGCCCCGCGCCAGGCGTTCGTCACGCTCAGCGCCGGCTTCTGAGCCGCCGCGCGGCGCAGGAAGAAAGGCCGGGGTTCGCGCCCCGGCCTTGCTCTTTCTCTCTCCCTCGTCATCCCCGCGAAGGCGGGGATCCAGGGCCCGAAACAGCGCATCCGCGGCCAGCCTCGGTTGGGGGCGCATATCCCTGTTTCGTCATCCCGGCCTTGCGCCGGGATCCCGCTGCTGCTTGCGCTGGCGAGATAGCGGGACCCCGGCGCAAGGCCGGGATGACGGGAATTGGGCTCGTCTCCGGCCCGGACCTAAAGGATCGCCTTCTCCGCCGGCTCCTGCCACCAGGCATTGTGCAGCCCGTCGGCATAGTTGACCGGCGCCGCCTCCAGTTCCTCGAGCGGCACGTCGTCGAGGCAGAGCACCTGCACCGAGACAAAGGCTCCGCCGATCTCCTCGACATAGCCGGAGCCGAACGGTGCGATGCCGCAGGTCTTGCAGAAGCGATGGTGCCCGCTCTTGGTGCCGAACTGATATTCGCCCAGCGCCTCCTCGCCCGAGAGCAGCCGGAACTGGTCGGGCTTGAGCAGCGCGCCCCAGTTGCGGCGCTTGCGGCAATAGGTGCAGTTGCACTTGCCCGTGCCCGCCGCGAGATCGATGTCCGCCTCGAAGGTCACCGCACCGCAGTGGCAGCTGCCATGATAGGTCTTCGTCGTCATTTCCTGGCTCCCGTTTGAACTCACGGGACTCGCCCTACTGCCATGCTGCTGCCAGCATGGTGTCAGCAGCATGGCAGTAGATATGGCGGTGCCGGCCCAGGGAAAACAAAATGCGCAAGGCAGATCGCCTCTTCCAGATCGTCCAGATCCTCCGGCGCACACCGCGCCCGGTGACCGCCGACGCAATCGCGGCGGAACTCGAGACGTCGAAGCGCTCGGTCTATCGCGACATCGCCGCGCTGATCGGCCAGCGCGTGCCGATCCGCGGCGAGGCCGGCGTCGGCTATGTCCTCGAAAGCGGGTTCGACCTGCCGCCGCTGATGCTCACCACCGACGAGATCGATGCCGTCGCGCTCGGCGCCACCTGGGTCGCGGGCCATGCCGACGAGAGCCTGGCGCGCGCCGCCGAGGACCTGCTCGCCAAGATCGCCGCCGTGCTGCCCGAGGAGATGCGCCCGTTCCTCGGCAACCCCGCCGCGCGCGCCGTGCCCGCCTGGGACCGGCCGCGGGACGGCATCGACGTTCCCCAGCTGCGCGCCTGGATCCGCACCGGGCGCAAGCTGCACCTCGACTATGCCGACGAGCAGGGCCGGGCGACCCAGCGCCGGGTCTGGCCGCTGATGATCGGCTATAGCGACGCGACTCGCGTCCTTGTCGCCTGGTGCGAGCTGCGCGCCGGCTTCCGCACCTTCCGCCTCGATCGCATCGCCGGCGCCGAATTCCTCGACGCCGCGATCCCCGGCAGCCCCGCGCAGCTGCGGGCCCGCTGGCTCAAGGAGATTCGCACGCGCGGCTGAGGGGAGCCGAGGGCGGCTGAGGCTTGCGCCTGACACCAAATTGTAACAAACGCGGCACCCGCCATCCCGGCGCCCCGGAGTCCGCGCCATCCGCCAGATCGCCGCCCTGCCCTATCGCACCGAAGGCAATGCCGTCGATGCGCCGGTGCGCGTGCTGCTGGTCACGTCGCGCGAGAGCGGGCGCTGGGTGATTCCCAAGGGCAATCCCGAAGCCGGCATGCCCGCCCACACCGCCGCGGCGATCGAGGCGGAAGAGGAAGCCGGCGTGCGCGGCCCGGTCTGCCCGCTGCCGCTGGGCTCCTATCGCTACCGCAAGAAGCGCGGCAACGGCGCCTCGCTGATGATCGACGTCGACGTCTTCCCCCTCTCGGTCAGCCAGGAGCTGGTCGCCTGGAAGGAGCAGGGCCAGCGCGAGCGCCGCTGGTTCAGCCTCGCCGAAGCCGCGGCCGCCGTGGACGAGCCCGATCTCAGCGACCTCATCCGATCGTTCGGCCCGGCCGAGTTCAGGGCGGCGGCGCAGCGCAACGGCCTGCTCACCGCCGTCGCCCGCAAATCGAAAGTGCATCACATGTTCGCCTGGTTCCAGCGCCTGCTCCCCAAGACCGGCAATTTCTTCGAGATGTTCGAGCAGCACGCGCTCACCATCGTTGCCGGTGCCGACGCGCTCGCGCGGCTGCTTGCGGACGGCAATCGCGACCATATCCGCGAAGTGATCGAGCGCGAGCATGATGCCGACGAGATCATTCGCGAGATGCTGCGCACGGTCCGCGAGACCTTCCTCACCCCCTTCGATCGCGGCGCGATCACTTCGCTGATCGGCGCGATGGACGATGCGATCGACGAGATGCAGGCGGCGGTGCAGGCGATCGACCTCTACGAGGTCACCGTCTTCGACCAGGAGATGAAGGACATGGCGGCGATCATCGTCGATGCCGCCCGCCTCACCATGGAGGCGATGCCGCTGCTGCGCGACGTCGCCCGCAACGGCCCGCGCCTGCACGAACTGACCGAGCGGCTGGTGCGCATGGAGAGCCATGCCGACGAGATCCACGCCGCCGGCCTCAAGCGCGCCTTCAAGGAGCTCGGCCCCGGCGACCCGCTGGGCTTCGCCGTCCATCGCGAGCTGTTCAAGCATCTCGAGCGGATCGTCGACGCGTTCGAGGATGTCGCGAACGAGATCGACGGCATCGTGATCGACCATTCCTGACGCCGCCCGATGTACGAGCTCGCCTTTCCCCTGCTGGTCGGCCTGATCCTCGTCGCGCTGGCGTTCGACTTCCTGAACGGCCTGCACGACGCGGCGAACTCGATCGCCACCGTCGTCGCCACCCGGCTGCTGAAGCCGGTCCATGCCGTGGCCTTTGCCGCGGCGTTCAACTTCGCCGCCTATTTCCTGACGATCGCCTTCCCCAGCCTGCACAAGGTGGCGGACACGATCGGCCAGGGGCTGATCGACAAGAACCTGATCACCCCGGCGGTGGTGTTCGGCGCGCTGATCGGCGCGATGTTCTGGAACGTGGTGACCTGGCTCAAGGGCATCCCCTCCTCGTCCAGCCATGCGCTGGTCGGCGGGATGATCGGATCGGGCGTGGCGCATGCCGGGCTCACCGGCGTCAAATGGACCGGCCTCAACAAGACGCTGATCGCCATCGTCCTCTCGCCGACGATCGGCATGATCCTGGCGATGCTGGTGATGCTGGTCACTTCCTGGCTGTTCATGCGCGCCAGCTCGCGCACCGCCGAGCGCAGCTTCCGCATGCTGCACCTCGTCTCCTCGGGTGCCTATTCGCTCAGCCACGGCCTCAACGACGCGCAGAAGACGATGGGGATCATCACCGTGCTCCTCTATTCCACCGGCTATCTGCACGGGAAGTTCGAGGTGCCGCACTGGGTGGCGATCGCCTGCTACATCGCGATCGCGCTCGGCACGCTCAGCGGCGGCTGGAAGATCATCGAGACGATGGGCTCGCGCATCACCAAGCTCTCGCAGCACCAGGGGTTCAGCGCCTCGCTGGCGGGCTCGATCGTGCTGTTCACCGCTTCGGCGCTGGGCATTCCGGTCTCGACCACCCACACCATCACCGGCGCGGTGATCGGCGCGGGCACGGCACGCCGCGCCTCGGCCGTCCGCTGGGGTGTCGCCGGCAACGTCATCGCCGCCTGGGTGATCACCATCCCCGCCTCGGCGGCAGTGGGCGCGCTGTTCTACCTGCTGACGACATTGTTCTGAGGCGGGGGCCGGAGCCCCCTCGCCAGTCCTGACCGTCACCCCGGACTTGTGCCGCACGCCATCACGCGCTAATACTGAACCATATGGTTCAGTATGCCGCTACCGCCCGCCTCGATGCTTCCTTCGCCGCATTGTCGGACGCTACCCGGCGCGGCGTGCTCGACCAGCTGGCGCGCGCCGAGGCGTCGATCACCGATCTCGCCGAGCGTTTCCACATGACCCTGACCGGCATGAAGAAGCATATCGGCGTGCTCGAGCGCGCCGGGCTGGTCGTAACCGAGAAGGTCGGCCGAGTGCGGACCTGCCGGCTCGGCGCCCAGAGCCTGGCCGAGGAGGCCGGCTGGATCGCCAATTACCACCAGCGCTGGAACGCCCGCTTCGACGCGCTGGACGACGTGATCGCGGAGCTCAAAGCCAAGGAGAGAATGGATGGGCCTGAACGCCAGTGACTTCGGCGCCACCACGGTAGCGCGCAAGTCCGACACCGAAGTCGAGGTCACCCGCATCTTCGATGCGCCGCCACACCTGGTATATCGGGCCTGGACCACGCCCGAGCTGTTCCAGCGCTGGTGGGCGCCCAAGTCGATCGGCGCGCCGATGCACGTCCGCGAACTCGATGTCCGCGTCGGCGGCGGCTACCGGATCGAGTTCGACGGGGAAGGCGGTCGGGTCTGGGCGTTCTTCGGCAGATATATCGAAGTCGTCCCGAACGAGCGCATCGTCTGGACCAATGAGGAAAGCGACAACGGCCCGATTTCCACGGTCACCTTCGAGGAACGGGACGGCAAGACCCTGCTGACCTTCCGCGAGGTCCACCCTTCGAAGGAAGCGCTCGACGAAGGCATTGGCGGCGCCGAAGGCATGCCCGAGCAGCTTGCGCAGCTGGAAGAGCTGCTGAGGGAACTGGCGGAGGGCTGATGGCGCCCTTGTTGCCGGCGCTAGCCGCGCAGGCCCAGAGCGTCGGAGACCATATCCTCGCCAGATTCGATATCCAGCCGATGGACATTCCAGCACGCGTCGAAACCGCGCGCTTCGGCCAGCGCTTTCAGTTCCGGAGGGAGCTCATCCACGAGGGTCAGGAACATCGCCCAATGCGCCGCATCCAACTCGGCTCTGGAGGGCTTGGTCATCTCCGGCGTGTGGCTGCTGGAAGTTACGGCGTAGATCGCGCCGTAATCGTCAGGATCGACGAAGCACTCCGCGACTTCGCGAAACGCGTGCGACATCACATATACCAGATAGCAGGTGCCGATCATTGCCATGGGTTGGCGCTACCATGGGACGCGCCCGCCGACCATCGATCCGCCCCTAATCCCCCACGAACCCGAACGGCGTGACGCCGCTCTCGCGCTCATTGGCCAGCGCCGCGCGTCCGGCCGGCGCCGCCGAGCGCTGCGCGCAGTCCGGCCGGGTGCAGGCGCGGCAGCCCAGCCCCACCGGCACCGCCTCGCCCGCCAGGTCCACGCCGCGCGCCGCCGACAGCGACCGCGCCTCGCCGGCCGCCAGCCCGATCCCCAGGGCGAAGCGCGCCCGCACGCCCTGCGCGCCCTGGGGCGTCCGTGCCCGCGACAGCGTGAACCAGCGCGCGCCGTCCTCGGTCTCGACCAGCTGGCCCAGCGTCTCGTCGGCCCGGCCGAACGCTTCGGTCAGGTTCCATAGCGGGCACAGGCCCGGCCCCTCCACCAGCGGCGACCCGCTCGCCCCCGCGAAGCGCTTGGAGACCTGCCCCGCCCGGTCCACCCGCACCAGGAAGAAGGCCAGCCCCCGCGCACCCACGCGCTGCAGCGTGGTCAGCCGATGCGCCACCTGCTCGAAGCTCGCGCCGAAGCGGCGGCGGAGCACGTCCAGGTCATAGCCGGTCTGCTCGCAGGCGCGCAGGAAGCGGCCATAGGGCATCATCACCGCCGCCGCGAAATAGCCGACCAGATGGCGCTGATAGAGCCGCTCCCCCGCGCGATCGAGCCCGGCGCCGCGCACCAGCGCCTCGATCTCGCCCCGTGCTTCCTGGGAAAGCCGCTCGGCCAGCGCGAAGGTGCGGCCCGGCATGTCGAGCAGCTCGGAGAGCTGCACCTGGCGCGCATGGAGGTCGAGCCGCTTGAGCAGCCCCGGCATCACGTCGGCGGGCAGGATGCGCACCGACAATTGATGCTTCACCCGCAGCCGCTCGGCCATCGCGCCATAGGGATCGCCCGCGGTCTGGCGCAGCGCGTCGGCCAGCGCCTCGGCCACTGCATCGAGATCGGCGAAATGGTTGCGCCAGCGCTCGATCTCGCGGCGCACCTGCCGGCCCGGATCGCCTGGTCCCGCATCCGCCACCGGCCCGCCGGCGCCGATCCGGTCATAGGCGCGGGCGAACGCCTCCGCGCCGCCGGGCGCGCCGGCCAGCCATTCCTCCATCTGCTGCCGGTCGATCTCGAGATCGGCGAACAGCGGATCGGCCAGCCGCCGCCGCAACGCCTCCATCCCCCCGCCCGGCTCGGCCGCGGCCAGCTTGCGCGGATCGAAATCGTACACTTCGGAAAGCCGCAACATCAGCATGGCCGAGACCGGCCGCTGGTTGCGCTCGACCAGGTTGAGATAGCTCGCCGACACGCCCAGCGCCTCGGCCATCGCCGCCTGGGTCAGCAGCAGCTGCCGGCGCAGGCGCCGCACCGCATGTCCCGCAAAGAGCTTCTGCTCGGCCACGCCTCGTCTCTCCTTCACCGTCATCCCCGCGCAGGCGGGGACCCAGAGTCACACGGGGACATCGCGCTGCCACCCCGGATCCCCGCCTGTGCGGGGATGACGAGAAGATGGGCGCTGTCCTACAAACAATGTTCTCGATATGTTCATATCGAGTACGTCAAATCACTCTGTAAATAATTTACATCTTTTCAACTCAAAGAAAAGGCACACCAACACCACGACCCTCACGAACGCGCAAGCCAACTGCCAATGGAGTCAAGAAATACCCATACAGGCTCAGCAACCCAGTCAAGGAACACACAATGCCGACGCGCTTCGAAGATCTGATCCCCGCCCCCACCGGCCGGTTCGACGGCATCGTGCGTCCGTACACGCCGGAGGATGTCGAGCGGCTGCGCGGCTCGCTGCCCATCGAGCACACGCTCGCCCGCCGCGGCGCGCTCAAGCTGTGGGAGCTGCTGCAGGAAGAAGACTATATCAACGCCCTCGGCGCGCTTTCGGGCAACCAGGCAATGCAGATGGTCCGTGCCGGGCTGAAGGCGATCTATCTGTCCGGCTGGCAGGTCGCGGCCGACGCCAACACCGCCGGCCAGATGTATCCCGACCAGTCGCTCTATCCCGCCAATGCGGGGCCCGAGCTCGCCCGCCGGATCAACGCCACGCTCCAGCGCGCCGACCAGATCGAGCATATGGAGGGCGGCGCCCAGCGCGACTGGTTCGCCCCGATCGTCGCCGACGCCGAGGCCGGCTTCGGCGGCCCGCTCAACTGCTTCGAGATCATGAAGGCCTATATCGCCGCAGGCGCCGCCGGGGTGCATTATGAAGACCAGCTCGCCTCGGAAAAGAAGTGCGGGCACCTGGGCGGCAAGGTGCTGATCCCGACCCAGGCGCACATCCGCAACCTGGACGCGGCGCGCCTGGCCGCGGACGTCGCCGGCGTGCCGACGGTGATCTGCGCCCGCACCGATGCCGAGAGCGCCCGCCTGATCACTTCGGACGTCGACGAGCGCGACCGGGAGTTCCTCACCGGCGAGCGCACGCCGGAGGGCTTTTTCCGGCTGAAGGACGGCACCGGCGTCGATCACTGCATCAAGCGCGGCCTGGCCTTTGCCGAGCATGCCGACCTGCTGTGGTGGGAGACCTCGAAGCCGAACATGGACGATGCCCGCCGCTTCGCCGAGGCGATCAGGAAGGAATTCCCGAACAAGATGCTGGCGTACAACTGCTCGCCCAGCTTCAACTGGGAGAAGAATCTCGACAAGGACGACATCGCCCGCTTCCAGCGCGAGATCGGCGCGATGGGCTACAAGTTCCAGTTCGTCACGCTCGCCGGCTTCCACCAGCTGAACTACGGCATGTTCGAGCTGGCCCGGGGCTACAAGGATCGCGGCATGGCGGCCTATTCGGAGCTGCAACAGGCCGAGTTCGCCGCCGAGGCCAATGGCTATACCGCGACCCGCCACCAGCGCGAGGTCGGCACCGGCTATTTCGA
Source organism: Sphingomonas sp. NPDC092440 (assembly GCF_044754985.1). Lineage (NCBI taxonomy): Bacteria > Pseudomonadati > Pseudomonadota > Alphaproteobacteria > Sphingomonadales > Sphingomonadaceae > Sphingomonas > Sphingomonas sp. NPDC092440. The sequence goes on from NZ_JBIVQA010000013.1 coordinate 11,795, forward strand.
TGCGATCGCGACCACGCTGGCGGGCGGCAGCAGCAGCACCACCGCGCTCGCCGAGAGCACCGAGACCGCCCAGTTCGTCACCACCGAAGCCGCCTGAAAGCATGAGAAAGGAGTGATTGCCATGACCGAACCCCAACGCAGCCGCGCCGTCTTCTCGACCGAGGATTTCCGCCTCATCCGCGAGGCGGTGGCCACCCATCTCGAGAAGGTGAAGGACGCGCCCGAGTCCACGAAATACGCCAATCTCTATCACCGCCTGGGCCGCGTGGCCTGAAGGGTGGACGCCTCCTCCTATCTCGTCATCCCCGCGCAGGCGGGGATCCGGAGCCAAGAACGGCACGGCACAGAAACCCTGGATCCCCGCCTGTGCGGGGATGACGGATAAGGGACCGCGTGCCCGATCTCGACTTTCCTGGGGAGGAAAGGATGTCCGTCGGAAGGTCAGCTTCCGGCGGACATTTCCGCATTGCGGACGGCGAGCGCAGCGACCCGCGCCTCATGCTCGGCCTTGCCGAAGGGGAAGAAGCGGTAAAGCGCCGCCGCCGCCAGGGCGAGCACGCCATAGACGACGAAGAAGAGAATGGTCAGCCGGTCCACCGTCGCCACCGGCACCTGGCCCGGCCGGGCCGCCGCGGGGAAACGCACCAGCTCGAGCAGCAGGCCCGTCGCCCAGATGCCCAGCCCGCTGCAGCATTTCTGGATGAAGAAGGATCCGGCGAAGAATACTCCTTCGTTGCGCCGACCGGTCTCGATCTCCGAATGCTCGACGACATCGGCCATCATCGAGGCGCCCAGGATCGTCGCCGAGATGCTGCAAGTGACGTTGAGCGCATAGATGGCGAACAGCGACGGCAGCAGCCAGGGCGTGCCCGGTGCCGGGAACAGGCCCAGCAGGCGCAGCGCGTAGGGCAGGGCGACCCAGAATGCCGCCGCCGCCATCAGCCCCATCGCCGCCCGGGGCTTGCCCAGCCGCCGCGACGCCCGCGGCGCGACGAGGAAGGCGAGGAAGGCGCCGACCAGCAGCGAGAAGGCGATGATCGTGAAGTCCTGATTCTCGAAGCGCCAGACATGGGCATAGAGATAGCTCGACAGCGCGAAGCTGACGCCCTGCGCCGAATAATAGCAGAGCCCGGCCGCCATCAGGATCAGGAAGGCGCGGTTCTTCACGGTCTCGCCCAGTTCGGCGAAATGGGCGCCGAGCGACTGGCGCGTGCGCTCCTCCGGCTGGGGCAGGTGCGCGATCTCGCCGTGCGTGCCCAGCGCCGAGACGAGGATCGCGAACGCCATCAGCAGCGCGCTCACCAGCGCGAAGCCCGGATAATTCTCCCGCACCAGCTGGCCGTTGGGATGGCCCGGCGAGGGTCCGAGCAGCCAGGCATAGGCGAGGATCATCATCGCCAGCCCGCCGGCCCAGCCGAACAGGAAGCGATAGGCCATGATCCGCGTCCGCTCCTCATAGTCGGCGGAGAGCTCCGGGGTCAGCGCCTGGCTCGGCACCTCATAGGCGCTCACCGCGGTGCGGACGAGCACCGACATGGCGAACACCCAGCCGAGCATGCCGGCATGCGAGAGCGCCGGCGGGTTCCACAGCAGCAGCCAGCCGATCGCGATCGGAATGGCCGAAGCGTACATCCAGGGATGGCGCCGCCCCCAGCGGCTCCGCGTCCGGTCCGAAAGGAAGCCGATCGCCGGATCCGCCACCGCATCGAGCAGCAGCGCGCACATGATCGCGAAGCCCACTTCGGCGGCCGGCAGCCCGAGGACCTGGTTGAAGAAGAACAGCAGGAAGGTCGAGAAGCAGAAATCCTTCACGCCATACGCCACGGTGCCGAAGCCGTAAGCGAGCATGATCGGCGTGCGGATTCGCCGGGCCGGGGGCAGTGCCGCCTGATTGCCGTCCATGCCCCGCGCTCCCTCTCGACCCATTTTACTGCGCACCCTATGTGCCGCAACCCGGGGGTCAACCGCAAGCCATTGGAATATCGGGTATGGCTTGCCCGGAGACATATGGTCGGTATAGCCTTTGGCTTCGAACCTGAGGAACGCGTGGCCATGGCGCTCGACCCCGAAATTTTCGACACGCTGATCGATACGGTCCGCCGCTTCGTGCGCGACCGCCTGCGCCCGCTCGAGGCCGAGGTGGAGGCTGCCGACGCCATCCCCGCCGATGTGATCGACGAGATGAAGGCGCTCGGCCTGTTCGGCCTGTCGATCGCCGAGGAATATGGCGGCTTGGGCCTGACGATGCTCGAGGAATGCAAGGTCGCCATCGAGCTGGGCCGCACCACCCCGGCCTTCCGCTCCAGCTTCGGCACCAATGTCGGCATCGGCTCGCAGGGGCTGGTGATGGCGGGGACGGCGGAGCAGAAGGCCCGGTGGCTGCCGCGCATCGCCAGCGGCGAGATCGTCACCAGCTTCGCGCTCACCGAGCCCGATGTCGGCTCCGACAGCGGCGCGGTGCAGACCCGGGCAGTCCGGGACGGCGACGTCTATCGCCTCAGCGGCACCAAGCGCTTCATCACCAACGCCGACAAGGCCGAGCTGTTCACGGTGATGGCGCGCACCGGCGACGAACCGGGTGGCCGCGGCGTCTCCGCTTTCCTGGTGCCGCGCGACCTCCCCGGGGTCAGCATCGGCGAACCCGAGAAGAAGATGGGCCAGAAGGGCGCCCGGGTGGCGGACGTGGTGTTCGACGGCACGCCCGTCCCCGCCGCCAACCGGCTGGGCGACGAGGGCGAAGGCTTCCGCATCGCGATGCAGGTGCTGGACCGGGGCAGGCTGCATATCTCGGCGGTCTGTGTCGGCGTGGCCGAGCGGCTGATCGCCGACTGCGTCGCCTATGCCGGCGAGCGCAGGCAGTTCGGCAAGCCGATCGCCGAGCACCAGCTGATCCAGGCGATGCTGGCCGATTCGAAGACCGAGGCGCTGGCGGCGAAGGCGCTGGTGCTGGAGACCGCCGCGGCCAAGGATGCCGGGCAGAACACCACGATGGAGGCGGCGGCAGCGAAATATTTCGCCAGCGAGATGGTCGGCCGCGTGGCGGACCGCGCCGTGCAGATTTTCGGCGGCGCCGGCTATATCGCCGATTACGGCATCGAGCGGCTCTACCGCGACGTCCGGCTGTTCCGCATCTACGAAGGCACCAGCCAGATCCAGCAGCTGATCATCGCCCGCGAGACGCTGAAGCGGGGCGGGTAATGCCTTCTTTCTCCCCTCCCGCTTGCGGGAGGGGTCGGGGGAGAGCCCGACCTCATCCGTGAGGCTCGAAGCACTCCCCTCCCCCAGCCCCTCCCGCAAGCGGGAGGGAAGCTAATTTTGGAGAGGATAGAATGGACACCACGACATTGTTCCGCCTGGATGGCCGCATCGCCCTCGTCACCGGCGGTTCGCGGGGCATCGGCCGGATGATCGCCGAGGGCTATGTCGCCCAGGGCGCCAGGGTCTATGTCTCGTCCCGCAAGGCCGAAGCCTGCGAGGAGACCGCCGCCGCGCTCGGCCCGAACTGCATCGCCCTGCCGATGGACGTCTCGACCGTCGCCGGCTGCAAGGCGCTCGCCGCCGCGCTGGCGGAGCGCGAGGAACGGCTCGACATCCTGGTCAACAATGCCGGCGCCGCCTGGGGCGAGCCCTTTGCGGGGTTTCCGGAAAAGGGCTGGGACAAGGTGATGGACCTGAACGTGAAATCGCCCTTCTTCCTGACCCAGGCGCTCTTCGACCTGCTCAAGGCCGGCGGATCGGCGGAGCGCCCGGCCAAGGTCATCAACATCACTTCGATCGACGGGCAGCGGCTGAACCCGTGGGAGACCTATAGCTACCACGCCTCGAAGTCGGCACTGATCTACCTGACCAAGCGCATGGCCGCCCGGCTGGTCCGCGACCATGTCAACGTCACCTCGATCGCGCCCGGCGCCTTTGCCAGCGACATGAACAAGGCGGCGCGTGACCATGGCGGCGATGTCGCCCGGGCGATCCCGGCCCGGCGGATCGGCGTGGACGAGGACATGGCCGGTGCCGCCATCTACCTCGCCAGCCGGGCGGGCGATTATGTCGTGGGCGACACGATCACGGTCGATGGCGGGCTGGTCAATGCGTCGCTGGGCGTGAGCATCGACGGCTAGGTTGAGAACCCAGGCAAGTATCTGATTTTCTAGCGAGGCCCCGGCGCAGGGCCGGGGCGACGAAGCAAGAATATGAATTCCCGACCTAGCGCCGGTAATAGCCGCGCCGCACCCCGGCCGGCATCTCGGCGACCAGCGAGAGGCGCACCATGTCGAAGCAATATCCCGCCTTGTTGCGGATCAGCTGGGGCGCGACGTCCCGGTCGTTGGTGCGGCAATAGGTGTGCGCCGCGCCGTCCACACGCTCCCGCAGGGCGGCGCGGCCCTCCCTGGTGTCCAGCTGCAGGTCGCCATAGGTGACCCGCAGCGCCGGCTCGCTCGCCGGCAGGGGCGGGTGCGAGGCACAGGCGCCGACCAGCGCAACGGACAGGAACAGGATCGAACGCATCGTCATTCTCCCTTCAAGTCGCCGGACAAGCCGGCCCCGTGGCGCGAAAGCCGCGCTCTGGTTCAGTGGTGCCGGGTTGGGGGGCTAGTAGACGCCCGCCATCTGCTTGGCCTGCCGCTCGAGCCGGTCGGCCTCGTCCGCCAGCGATGCCGCCACGTTGCGATACCCCTGGCGGATATCGAGCGGCAGGTCGCGATTATGGGCGCGGTCGCGATATTCCAGCGCGGCCTTGCGCAGGCGCTGCACGGCCGCGAGCCGCTGTTCCGTCGGCGGCGCGACCCGGCGTTGGGCGCCCGTGCCGGCGGGCGACCCGCTCTCGCCCATGGCGGGCATCAGCGCATGGGCCTTGATCCGCGCTTCCGCTTCCACCGCGCGCGACGCGTCGCGGGACGGGGGCGGCGTCGATGCGACCCGGGCCATGGCCTTGGCCTTGGCCGTGACGCGCACCGACTCGTCGCGCCGAGGAGAGGATAACCGCGGCGCTGGCGCCACCGGCGTCCGCACCGCTTCCTCCCGCACCTCGGGAGACGGCACGGCGAGCACCGGCCGGGGCACCGCACGATCCTCTCCCGGCACGGCAGAGGCCTGGGGCCGCTCGACGACCTGCATCGCGGCGAGCGGCGCAATCCCTAGCGGGATGCCGCCGATCAGCGCCGCGCACAGGAGCCTGCTCGCCGGCTTGCGCGGAGCGGCATCGAGCACGCGCCGAATCCGCCGCGCCATCGCACCCTGCGACACCGCCATGCCGCACGCCGCATGCGCCCCGCAGCCACCGGCGACCGCGAGCAGCGTCTGCGCATAGTCGGCACGCCCGACATGCCGCAACGCTTCCTCATCGGCGGCCAGCTCGGTCTGGCGGGCCAGTTCGATGACGAGCAGCCAGGCGAGCGGGTTGCACCAGAACAGCGCCAGCGCCAGCCGCGCGGCGAGCATCGCCAGCCAGTCGAGCCGGCGGACATGCGCGATCTCGTGCGCAATCACCGCGGCGGCGCGATCGGGGCGGCGCTCGATGTCCGGGCCGATCAATATCGTCGCCGGCGCGATCCCCAGGCTGAGGGGCGAGCCAATGCGGGGCGAAACGAGTAGCCGCACGGGCCGCCTCAAGGGTTCGGCGGCCCGTGCGAGCACCTCCCTCCACACGGGATGGGAGGTGGGCACCGCATGGCGGGTCCAGCGGTGCAACAGGAAAAGCCCGACGGCGAGGCGCAGCAGCACGAATGCGGCGCCTCCCAGATAGGCCAGGGCGATCCAGTCGATCCCGGGGGCGCCGGCGGCGACGGGTGTCGCAACGGGCAGCGCGGCGATCCCATCCATGGCGGGCAAGGCGGCGGACGGCCCGGTCGCGGGCAGCACCGCGATCTCGACGGCCGGCAGCACCAGCACGAGCAGCGGCAGCACCAGCAGCGCGGCCACACCGGCGCGCAGCACCGCCACCCGCTGCGCGGCGGGCCGGCCGCGCAATGCCTGGCCGGCGAGCAGCGCGACGCCACAGGCCAGCGCGGATTTCCAGCCCAGCTCGATCAGCAGGTCCGGGATCATTCCGCTTCTCCCCGCGCTTCGTCGATCGCGCGCTGGAGCTCGTCGATTTCCGCGCGGGTCAGCGCCTTCTCCATGCCGAGCAACGCAGTCGCGGCGCGCGCCGCCGAGCCCTGAAAGAAAGTGTGCACCAGGCGCTGGAGCGCAGTCTCGGCAACCGAGTCGGCCTGCACCACCGGCCGATAGACATAGGCCTGGTTGCGCGTGCCGTGGCCGATCAGCCCCTTGGCCTCGAGCCGGCCGAGCAAGGTGCGCACCGCCGAATCGCTCGGCGGGTCGGCCAGCGCGCCGCGCACGGCGATGGCCGTGCCCTCACCCAGGCTGCACAATGCCTCGAAAACCTCGCGCTCGCGGCGCGGCAGCGATTCGATCACGACTCAACCTCCTCTGACCCGTTACATTTGTAGCATGCTACAAATGTAACAGGCAAGAGAGGTCGTGCAGGCCTAGATCAGCGTGCGATCCCGCCGGCCGCGAGCACCGCCAGCGTCACCAGTTCGCTGGCGGTCGCGGTCATCGGCGCGATCTGCACCGGCTTCTCCATGCCGATCAGCATCGGGCCGATGGTGGAATCACCGCCCAGCTCGCGCAGCAGCTTGGCCGAGATATTGGCCGATTGCAGGCCCGGCATGATCAGCACATTGGCCGGGCCGGAGAGGCGCGCGAAGGGATAGTTCGCCAGCTGGCGCTTGTTGAGCGCCACGTCGGGCGACATCTCGCCTTCATATTCGAACTCCACCCCGCGCCCGTCGAGCACCTTGATGCCGCCGCGGACATTGTCGAGCCACTGGCCCTCGGGATTGCCGAAGTTCGAATAGCTGAGAAAGGCGACGCGCGGCTCATGGCCCATGCGGCGCGCGACGGCGGCCGCGCCCTCGGCGATGTCCGCCAGCTCTTCGGCGTTCGGCCGCTCGTTCACGGTCGTGTCGGCGATGAACACCGTGTGCGACTGGCCGACCAGCACGTGCATGCCGAAGGGCGTGCGGCCCGGGGCATGATCGATCACGCGCTTCACCTGGCGCATCGATTCGGCCCAGGTGCGGGTGACGCCGGTGATCATCGCGTCGGCATGGCCGAGCTGGAGCAGCAGCGCGCCGAAGATGTTGCGGTCGCGGTTGACCATGCGCTCGGCGTCGCGGCGCAGATAGCCGCGGCGCTGCAGGCGGCAGTAGAGGAACTCGACCATCTGCTCGACGAGCGGCGAGTTGACGCTGTTGTGCAGCTCGAACTCGGCCGGATCGGCACCGAGCGCCTTGAGCCGGTCGTGCACGCTCTCGCGGCCCACCAGCACCGGCGTGCCATAGCCGCCGTCCTTGAAGGCGATCGCCGCGCGCAGCACGACTTCCTCTTCCGCCTCGGCGAAGATCACGCGCTTCGGATTGGCCCGCGCGCCCTCATAGGCGAGGCTGAGCACCGAAGTGGTCGGGTTCAGGCGCGCGCGCAGCTGCTGGCGATAGGCCGCCATGTCGGTGATCGGCTTGGTCGCCACGCCCGAATCCATCGCCGCCTGGGCGACGGCGGCGGGCACCAGCTCCATCAGCCGCGGGTCGAACGGCGCGGGGATGATGTAATCGGGGCCGAAGCTGTGCTGCACGCCGTACGCCGCCGCCACTTCCTCGGGCACCTGCTGGCGGGCCAGCTCGGCGAGCGCGGTCGCCGCGGCGATCTTCATCGCATCGTTGATCGTCGTCGCCCGCACGTCCAGCGCGCCGCGGAAGATGAACGGGAAGCCCAGCACGTTGTTGACCTGGTTCGGATAGTCCGAACGCCCCGTCGCGATGATCGCGTCCGGACGCGCCGCGCGCGCCTCGGGCGGGGTGATCTCCGGATCGGGGTTGGCCATCGCGAAGATGATCGGCTTCAGCGCCATGTGGTTGAGCAGCTCGGCGGGCAGCGCCCCCGCGGCGGAGAGGCCCATGAACACGTCCGCGCCCTCCAGCGCATCGGCCAGCGTGCGGCGATCGGTGGCGACGGCATGGGCCGACTGCCACTGGTTCACGCCCTCGCGCCCCTGATAGATCACGCCGGTGCGGTCGAGCATCAGCAGGTTGCCGTGCGGCAGGCCCATCGCCTTGATCAGCTCGGCACAGGCGATCGCCGCCGCGCCGGCGCCGTTCATCACGACGCGCGTGTCCTTGATGTCCCGCCCCGTCAGGTGAAGCGCGTTGATCAGGCCGGCGGCCGCGATGATCGCGGTGCCGTGCTGGTCGTCATGGAACACCGGAATGTTCATCCGCTCCCGCAGCGTCTGCTCGATCACGAAGCATTCGGGGGACTTGATGTCTTCCAGGTTGATGCCGCCGAAGCTCGGCTCGAGCAGCTCGACACAGTTGATGAAGGCGTCGACATCCTCGGTCTTCACCTCGAGGTCGATCGAATCGACATCGGCGAAGCGCTTGAAGAGGACGGCCTTGCCCTCCATCACCGGCTTGGACGCAAGCGCGCCGAGATTGCCGAGCCCCAGGATCGCCGTGCCGTTCGAGATCACGGCGACCAGGTTGCCCTTGGCGGTATAGTCATAGGCGGCCGCCGGATTCTCGGCGATCGCCAGCACGGGCACGGCCACGCCGGGCGAATAGGCCAGCGCCAGGTCGCGCTGCGTCGCCATCGGCTTGGACGCGATGACTTCGATTTTTCCCGGCCGGCCCTCGGAGTGATAGAGCAGCGCCTCGCGCTCCGAAAACTGGACGTTCGATTCCTCAGACATTCTTCTCTCCAGATTGCCTCCCCTTTAGGGGGGCCGTTCCGACGCCGCAATGTGCCGAATGCGACGGATTCCCATGCATCCGCCACGGATCGGCACGGATCGACGCGACCGAATGTGCGAAAATCCGCACAACCGGCCTTTTCCCCAGGAAAATGCCGTGCCGGGGTGTTGATCGCATACCGGGTTCCGCTAGGCCGCAAGCCATGTCCTCCGCAGCTCCCACCCCTATGATGGCGCAATATCTCGCCTTGAAGGCAGAAGCGGAGGATTGCCTGCTCTTCTACCGGATGGGCGATTTCTTCGAGCTGTTCTTCGACGATGCGAAGATCGCCAGCGCGGTGCTCGACATCGCGCTCACCGCGCGCGGCGAGCATGACGGCGAGCGCATCCCGATGTGCGGCGTGCCCGCGCATGCGATGGAAGGCTATCTCGCCCGGCTGATCAAGGCCGGCCACCGCGTCGCCATCGCCAACCAGACCGAGACGCCGGAGGAAGCGCGCAAGCGCATGGGCTCCAAGGCGCTGGTCAACCGCGCGATCATCCGCGTCGTCACCGCCGGCACGCTGACCGAGGAGGCGCTGCTCGACAGCCGCACCGCCAATTGGTGCGCCGCGATCGGCGAGGCCGGCGGCAGCGTGGCGATCGCCTGCGCCGACATCTCCACCGGCCGTTTCGAGATCATCGAGAGCAGCGCCGACCGCGCCGCCGCCGAGATCGCCCGCCTCGCTCCCGCCGAGACGGTGGTGGGCGACGGCTCCGCATTCGACGAGCTCGCCACCGTCACGCGTCCGCGCATCGATTTCGACAGCGCGAGCGGCGAGGCGCGGCTGAAGCGCCTGTTCGGCGTGGCGACGCTCGACGGCTTCGGCCAGTTCTCGCGCGCGGCGCTCGCCGCCGCCGGAGGGCTCGCCGCCTATCTGGAGCATACGGCCAAGGGCGCGCTGCCCTTCCTGCGCCCGCCGCGCGTCACCCGCACCGAAGCCGCGATGGCGATCGACGCCGCCACCCGCGAGAGCCTGGAGCTGACCGTCAGCTCGGCGGGCACGCGCAGGGGCAGCCTGCTCGACAGCGTCGACCGCACCGTCACCGGCGCCGGCGCCCGCCTGCTCGGCAGCGACATCGCGGCGCCGCTGATGGACCGGCCGGCGATCGAGGCGCGGCTCGATCTCGTCACCCATTTCCACGACGATGCGGGCCTGCGCGACATGGTGCGCGGCGCGCTCCGGGCAATGCCCGATATCGGCCGTGCCCTCGGCCGCCTCGCCGCCGGGCGCGGCTCCCCGCGCGACCTGGGCCAGCTGCGCGACGGGCTCGACGGCGCCTGGCGCCTCGCCGAGCGGCTGGACGCCACCGGCATCCCGCCCCTGCTCGCCGATCTCCTGCCCCAGCTGCGCGGGCACGGCGCGCTGATCGACCTGCTCGGCCGCGCGCTCGTCCCCGAACCGCCCGTCGACGCGGCCAATGGCGGCTATATTGCCGAGGGCTATGACGCCGCGCTCGACGATCTGCGCGACGCGGGCGCCGGCGGGCGCCGTGCGATCGCCGCGCTCGAGGCCGAGTACCGGGCGCGCACCGGGATCGGCTCGCTCAAGATCCGCCACAATGGCGTGCTCGGCTATCACATCGAAGTCCCCGCCAGGAATGCCGATCCGCTGATGGCGCAGGACAGCGGCTTCACCCATCGCCAGACGCTGGCCGGCGTCGTCCGCTTCAACGCGCCCGAGCTGCACGACGTCGCGGTCAAGGTCACCCAGGCCGGCGCCCATGCCCTCGCCGCCGAGGCTGCGCATCTCGAGGACCTCACCACCCGCGCGCTCGATGCCCGCGAGCCCATTGCGCGCACCGCCGATGCCCTGGCCCGGATCGACGTCTCGGCCGGCCTGGCCGAGCGCGCCGCCGAAGGCGGCTGGGCGCGCCCGCACCTCGTCGAGCATGGCTGTTTCGAGATCGAGGGCGGCCGCCACCCCGTGGTCGAGGAAGCCGTGGCGAAGAGCGGCGGCCGCTTCGTCGCCAATGACTGCAATCTTTCCGAGTCCAGCCGCCTGTGGCTGGTCACCGGCCCGAACATGGGCGGCAAGTCGACCTTTCTGCGCCAGAACGCGCTGATCGCCGTCCTCGCCCAGGCCGGCAGCTATGTCCCCGCCGCCCGCGCCAACCTGGGGCTGGTCGACCGGCTGTTCAGCCGCGTCGGCGCCTCGGACAATCTCGCGCGCGGCCGCTCGACCTTCATGGTCGAGATGGTCGAGACCGCCGCGATCCTTGCCCAGGCGACTTCGCGCAGCTTCGTCATCCTCGACGAAGTGGGCCGCGGCACCTCGACCTATGACGGCCTCGCCATCGCCTGGGCCGTGGTCGAGGCGATCCACGAGGACAATCGCTGCCGCTGCCTGTTCGCCACCCATTATCACGAGCTGACCCGGCTGGCCGAGCGCTGCGACGCGCTCACCCTCCACCATGTCCGCGCCCGCGAGTGGAAGGGCGATCTCGTCCTGCTCCACGAAGTCGCGGAAGGGCCGGCCGATCGCAGCTACGGCCTTGCCGTCGCGCGCCTCGCCGGCCTGCCGCCCGTTACGATCAAGCGCGCCAAGGCGGTGCTCGACAAGCTCGAGGCCGGCCGCGCCGCCACCGGCGGCCTCGCCGCGGGCCTCGACGACCTGCCGCTCTTCGCCGCCGCCGCGATCGAGGAGGAAGAGGCCGTCGACGCGCTCCGCAGCGAGCTGGGCACGCTCGACATCGACAGCCTGAGCCCGCGCGATGCGCTCGAAATCCTGTACCGGCTCAAGGGCCTGGCGGCGGAAGGCGCATGAACGCGGCCGATCTTGTCGACCAGTTCCTCGCGATCCTGCTGCGCGAGGCCGGCGGCACGCGGCGGCGCTGGCGGAACGTGATCGGCCCGGTCAAGCGCTACAGCGCCGCCACGCATCCGCATTGCAACTGGTCGATCACCCCCGGCGGCGAGGCCGAGGAGAATGCCGCGGTCGAGCGCATCGCCGACCGGCTGCGCGAGCGGCATCCGATCATCGACTGAGCGCCCTGCCGGCATCCCGCCCCGCGCCGGAGTCGCGGATCATAGTGACAACCACATGTCGTAAAAATCACCCGGTCGATCACTGACGGCGATCTAATCCATTTCTACGATCACGGTGCCCCGGCTAGCCTCCATGGGACTCAGGGAAACAGGCGTTTCCCGAGCGACCAAGCAATCGAGAGGAGTCGATCCCATGGACGCACCGACCACCGGCAGCCCGCTGAGTGATCCGTCGAAGGAACCCCAGGCGCTGCGCACCCTGCTGGGCCGCACCAATCGCGACTGGTGGCCGGAACAGCTCAGCCTGGAGATCCTCACCCAGGGGGGCGTCTCGTCCAATCCCTATGGCGAGGATTTCGACTATCGCGCGGCCTTCAACGGCCTGGACTATTGGGCGCTCAAGAAGGATCTCACGGCGCTGATGACCGACAGCCAGCCCTGGTGGCCGGCCGATTACGGGCATTACGGCCCCTTCTTCATCCGCATGGCCTGGCACTCGGCCGGCACCTATCGCACGGGGGACGGCCGCGGCGGCTCGTCCTCGGGCTCGCAGCGCTTCGCCCCGCTCAATTCCTGGCCGGACAACGGCAATCTCGACAAGGCCCGGCGCCTGCTCTGGCCGATCAAGCAGAAATATGGCGCGAACATCAGCTGGGCGGACCTGTTCATCCTGACCGGCAATGTCGCGATCGAATCGATGGGCGGACCGACCTTCGGCTTCTCCGGCGGCCGCGAGGACATTTTCGAGCCCGAGCGCGACATCTATTGGGGCACCGAGGAACAATGGGTCGGGCATCCCGAGAACAAGACTCGCATCGATGACGAGGCGGGCATGGCGCTCGAGGAGCCGCTCGCCGCGATCCAGATGGGCCTGATCTACGTCAATCCCGAGGGTCCGGGCGGCAAGCCCGACACCAAGGGCTCGGCGCGCGATCTGCGCCGCACCTTCGCCAACATGGCGATGAACGACGAGGAAACTGCGGCGCTCACCGCCGGCGGCCATACTTTCGGCAAGGCGCATGGCGCGGGCGATGCCAAGCATGTCGGCCGCGAGCCGGAGGGCGCGGGCATGGCCTCGATGGGCCTGGGCTGGATCTCGACGCACGAGACCGGGATGGGCGACCACACCATCACCTCGGGCATCGAAGGCGCGTGGACGCCGACGCCGACGAAATGGGACATGACCTATTTCGACATGCTGCTCGACCATGAATATGAGCTGGTGAAGAGCCCGGCGGGCGCCAAGCAGTGGCAACCGGTCGGCAATCCCGAGGAGACGCTGGCGCCGGCGGCGCACACGCCGGGCAAGAAGGTCCCGACGATGATGACCACCGCGGACAAGGCGTTCAAGGACGATGCCGAGTATCGCCAGATCATGGAGAAGTTCCGCAGCGACCCGGCCTATTTCGCCGATGCCTTCGCCCGCGCCTGGTTCAAGCTGACCCATCGCGACATGGGGCCGAAGACTCGCTATCTCGGGCCGGAAGTGCCGCAGGAGGACCTGATCTGGCAGGACCCGATCCCGGCCGGCACGAAGCTCGGCGACGGGGACGTCGCCGCGCTCAAGGGCAGGATCGCCGCTTCGGGGCTCACCGTGCAGCAGCTGGTCAAGACGGCCTGGGCCTCGGCCTCGACCTATCGCGGGTCGGACCGGCGCGGCGGCGCCAATGGCGCGCGCATCCGGCTGGCTCCGCAGAAGGACTGGGCAGCCAATGAGCCGGCCGAGCTCGCCAAGGTGCTGAAGGTCTATGAAGGCATCCAGGCCGATTTCGGCGGCAGCGTGAGCATCGCCGATCTGATCGTGCTGGGCGGCAATGTCGGCGTCGAGCAGGCGGCGAAGGCCGCGGGTCACGACGTGACCGTGCCCTTCACTTCGGGCCGCGGCGATGCGACCGATGCGCAGACCGACGCCGAGAGCTTCGACGTGCTCCAGCCGCGCGCCGACGGCTTCCGCAACTATCTGTCGGTCCGCTTCAGCGTGCCGACCGAGGAGCTGCTGGTCGACAAGGCACAGCTGCTGGGCCTGTCCGTGCCGGAGATGACCGTGCTGGTCGGCGGGCTGCGCGTGCTCGGCGCCAACCATGCCAAGGCGGGCAAGCACGGCCAGCTCACCGATCGGCTCGGCCAGCTGACCAACGACTTCTTCGTCAACATCCTCGACATGGGGACGGTGTGGAAGGAGATCGACGATACCGCCGACGAGGAGTTCGCCGGCACCGACCGCGCCAGCGGTGCGCCGAGATGGACTGCCTCTCGCACCGACCTGGTGTTCGGCTCCAACTCGCAGCTGCGGGCGATCTCGGAAGTCTATGCCGAGGCCGGCGGCGGCGACCGGTTCGTCGAGGACTTCGTCGCGGCCTGGGCCAAGGTGATGAACGCCGACCGCTTCGACCTGAAGTAACGATCCAGTTCCTCCCCCGGCTTGCCGGGGGAGGAATTAAGATGATTGGCTTCGCCCTTCCCCGCCCCTATCCTCGCCGCATGCTCAAGCGGATCCTCATCGTCCTTGCCATCCTCGCGGTGGCGCTTATCGGCCTGTTCATCTGGGCCACGCGGCCCGATGTCGCCAAGCTCCCCGAACAGGCCGTGACCGGCGCGATCCCGCAGCTGAGCGAGGCCCGCTACCAGGACGTCCCGACGATCCGCATCGCCAAGCCGGTCGGCTGGGCGAACGGCATGAAGCCGACCGCCCCCGCAGGGCTCGAAGTCACGCCCTTCGCCGATAAGCTCGATCATCCGCGCTGGCTCTATCGCCTGCCCAATGGCGACGTGCTGGTCGCCGAGACCAATTCGCCCCCGCGCGAGGGCGGCGGGATCACCGGCTGGATCATGGGCATCCTGATGAACCGCGCCGGTGCCGGCGTGCCCTCGGCCAACCGCATCACCTTGTTGCGCGACACCAATGGCGACGGCGTCGCCGACCAGCGCTCCACCCTGATCGAGGGGCTCAACTCGCCGAGCGGCATGGCCCTGGTGGGCGACTGGCTCTACGTCGCCAACACCGATGCGCTGGTCCGCTTCCCCTACCGGACGGGGGACACCCGCATCACCGCCAGGCCGGAGAAGATCGTCGACCTGGCCGGCGGCGGCAATCACTGGGCACGCAATATCCTCGCCGCGCCCGACGGCAAACGTATCTATGTCGCGGTCGGTTCCTCCTCGAACATCGCCGAGAACGGCCTCGACAAGGAAGGCGAGATCTACGCGGCCGAGACCCCCTTCCAGGCCGCGAAGCAGCTCGACGCCGCCAAGCACACCCGCGCCGCGATCCTCGAGGTGGTGCCCGAAACCAGGTCGTCGCGCGTCTTCGCCTGGGGCCTGCGCAACCCGAACGGCATGGCCTTCGAGCCGCATACCGGCAATCTGTGGACCGTCGTCAACGAGCGCGACATGCTCGGCTCCGACATGCCGCCCGACTATCTGACCCAGGTCGATTTCGGCACCTTCTATGGCTGGCCGTGGAACTATTGGGGCGGCTATGTCGACAAGCGCGTGACCCCCGAGCGGCCGGACCTGCGCGAATATACCAAGCGCCCGGACTTCGCGCTCGGCGCCCATACCGCGCCGCTCGGCCTGGCCTTCGCCGCCGACGCCAAGCTGGGCGGCCAGTTCACCAACGGCGCCTTCGTCGCGTTGCACGGCTCCTGGAACCGCGAGCCGCCCTCGGGCTACAAGCTCGTCTTCGTGCCCTTCGGCGACAAGGGCTATCCGCGCGAGAACGCCAAGCCGATCGACCTGCTCACCGGCTTCCTCGGCAAGGATGGCAAGACGGTGAACGGCCGGCCGGTGGGTGTGATCACCGATGCCGGCGGCGCGCTGCTGGTGGCCGATGATGTCGGCAACATGATCTGGCGCGTGAGCAGCAAGGCCGGCGCGCCGATCGCGGGCGCCCCCGCGCCCGTCGCCAAGAAATAACCGGACCCCGGCCTTCGCCGGGGATCCGTCGCTCGATATTTCTAGGCCGCCGGGATCTGCTGGCTGATGCAGTGGAAGCTGCCGCCGCCGGTCAGGATATGGTCGGCGCGCTGGCCGATGATCGCCCGGCCGGGGAAGAGCGTGGCCAGCATGTCGACCGCCGCCTGGTCATTCTCCTGGCCGTAGAGCGGCACCACCACCGCGGCATTGCCGATGTAGAAGTTCATGTAGCTCGCCGGAATGATCTCCTCGTCCTCGTTGAGCACCCGGCCCGGCGAGGGAAAGCGCACCACTTCGACGCCGGCACGCTCGGCGCGCGCTGCGGCATCCTGGTAGATGCGCCAATTGGGATCGTTCTCGGCGCCCTCGGGAATCAGCAGCCGGTTGGGGCCGATGAAGCGGGCGAGATTGTCGACATGGCCGTCGGTATGATCGTTGAGCAGCCCGTCGCCCAGCCACAGCACCTGAGTATAGCCCAGGTCCTTGCGCAGCATCTCCTCGACATCGGCCTTGCTCAGCTGGGGGTTGCGGTTGCGGTTGAGCAGGCACTGTTCGGTGGTGACGACCAGGCCGGTGCCGTCGCCGTCGATCGCGCCGCCCTCGAGGATCCAGCCATGATCCTCGACCGGCATCCGGGCGCGCTCGGCCAGGCGACGGCCGATATCGTCATCGCCTTCGAGATCATATTTGCCGCCCCAGCCGTTGAACTGGAAGTCGTGCGCGGTGCCGTCGCCGCCGATGATCGCGGCGGTATCCCGCAGCCAGATGTCGCCGAACGGCTCGACCACGACCTTGGCGGCATTGCCGACGAGCAGCCTGGCGGCCTTGGCGGACTCCTCGTTGGCGGCGACCAGGATCACCTGCTCGCCCTTGCCCCCGGCGTGCACCGCCTTGGCGAAGGCCGCGACTTCCAGCCGGGCGGAGGCCAGGTCTTCGAGCCAGAGTTCGGGATGGCTGGGGAAGCCGATCCACACGGCGTGATGATGGGCCCATTCGGGCTTGGGGGGAGGCGGAATCGTCATTCCGCCCCCATAATCCCGTTCATTGCCCGGCGCGAGACTTGTCGCGGATCGCGCGGAATTCGGCGGTCGGATACCAGCTCGGCCAGCCACTGCCGTCGGCGAGCTGGCGGCCCAGGCCGTAATAGACGTTGAGATCGGAGACCGCGCCGCTCCAGTCCCAGCTGGGGTCATATTCGTCCTGGGGCTTGTGGTAGCGGTTCTGGGTATAGTCCTTGGCGGCCTTCTCGCCGGCTTCCTTGCCGCCGTTCACCAGGTCGTCGCCGCTCTCGCCATAGAGCATCGGCACGCCCAGTTTGGCGAAGCTGAAATGATCCGAGCGGTAATAGCCGCCCGCCTCGGGCCGCTCCTCGGGAACGATCACCCGGCCCTCGGCCGCGACGATGGGTTTCACCAGATCCTCCAGCTCGGACTTGCCGGCGCCGACCAGCACGAAATCCCGGGTCTTTCCGAGGACGTTGAGCGAATCCATGTTCACCCCGCCCACCGTCCTGGCGAGCGGATAGACCGGGTTCTCGGCGTAGAATTTGCTGCCGAGCAGGCCCGATTCCTCGGCCGTGACGGCCAGGAAGACGATGCTGCGCCGGGCCGGGCCCGCTTTCGCATGGGCTTCGGCCAGCGCGACCAGCCCGCCGATGCCGGAGGCATTGTCGACCGCGCCATTGCAGATGTCGTCACCCTTCACCGCGTCGCAGCGGCCGAGATGGTCCCAATGGGCCGAATAGAGCACGACTTCGTCGGGCTTGCCCGTGCCGGGGAGGATGCCGACCACATTCTTCGAGGCCTGGCGCTTGATCGTATTTTCCCAGCTGACGGAAGCCTTCACGCCAAGTGGTACGGCCTTGAAGCCCTGCTTCGTCGCGGCGGCGGCGAGCGCGTCGAAATCCTTGCCGGCCGCGGCAAACAGCGCCTTGGCCTTGTCGAGCTGCATCCAGCCGATCGCCTGGCTCTGGTCCATGTGATCGCCCGGGGTGTCCTGCTCCAGCCGGGGGCCGGCCCAGGAGGACTGGACGACGCCCCAGGGATAGGCGGCCGGGAAACTGTCATGAACGATGATCGCGGCGGCCGCGCCCTGGCGGGCGGCTTCCTCGAACTTGTAGGTCCAGCGGCCATAATAGGTCATCGCCCGGCCCTCGAACAAACCCTTGGTATCCGGGGCCTGATAGTCGGGATCGTTGACCAGGATGACGACCGTCTTCCCCGTCACGTCGAGCCCCGCATAGTCGTTCCAGCCGCGCTCGGGGGCGTTGATGCCATAGCCGACGAACACCACGTCGCTGTTCTTGATCGCGACCTTGGGGACCACCCGGTAGGTGGCGACCACCATGTCCTTGCGATAGTCGAGGCTGACCGGCGCCTTGCCGCCGGAGAAGACCAGCGGCTGGACATTGTTCGCGGTAAGCTCGACCAGCGGCACGTCCTGGGTCCACTTGCCCTTGTTGCCTGGCTTCAATCCAGCCTTTTCAAGGCGCTGGACGATATAGGCGATCGTCTTGTCCTCCGCCGGCGTGGTCGGCGCGCGGCCCTCATAGGCATCGGACGACAGCTCCTTCGTCACCTCCTTCATCGTCTCGACCGGGATGGTCTGGGCATTGGCCGCGGTGCCCGCGAGCAGCAGGGCGGCAGTGAGCAGGTGACGCATGGGATCCCCCTAACGGAACATTGTTGCGCGGATGTTGGCAAGGGTTGCGCGGGATCGCAATGCGCAGCACCATGGTAGCGATAACAGGAGAGGGGAATGCATGCGCTTGTGGATGCTCTGCGCGCCGATACTGGCTCTCGCTCTTCCCGCCACCGGCCGGCAGCAGGACCATGGCGCCGCCAATGCCGATCGCCAGGCGATGCTCGACCGGCTGGACATCGTGCAGCTCCGCCCCGGCGCCGACGGGTTCGACCCCAAGGCCCCCAATGCGGCGAACTATGACGAGGCCAGAGCGGGCACGCCCGAGCTTCCGCAACTGATGCGCCTGAGCGACGGCCGTCCCGTCCGCAACCGCAAGGATTGGGACCGCCGCCGCCGCGAGATCGTCGCGTTGTTCGATCGCGAGGTCTATGGCCGCGTGCCGCTGACCGCCCCGAAGATACGCTGGCATCTCGTCCGGGAGGAAAGGGCGGCCGAAGCCGGGATGCCCGTGATCAGGCGCTGGCTGGAGGGAAAGGCGGACAACCGGGCCTGGCCGCAGGCATCCGCGACCATTGCCGTGCGCTACACGCTGCCGGCGGGCAGGCGCCACGTGCCCGTGATGCTGTCCTTCGGCTTTCCCGAGGGCTTCAGATTCCCCGGCCCGCCACGCCCCGCCGATCCCGGCCCACCCTATACCGAGCAGCTCCTCCGCCATGGCTGGGGTCATGCCGTGGTGGTGGCGAGCTCGATCCAGGCCGACAATGGCGGCGCGCTGAAGACCGGGGTGATCGGCATATCCCTGCGCGGCCGGCCGCGCGAACCCGAGGATTGGGGCGTGCTGCGCGCCTGGGCCTGGGGGGCGAGCCGTGCGCGCGAGGCGCTCGCTGCGGACGCGGAAGTGGATGCGCGCCGGATCGGGATCGAGGGCCTGTCGCGCTACGGCAAGGCGGCGCTGGTGGCGATGGCCTATGACCCCGAGTTCGCGATCGGCTTTGCCGGCTCCTCGGGCGCGGGCGGCGCGGCGCTCTATCGCCGCAACTTCGGCGAGCGGATGGGCAATCTCGCGGCCGGCGGGGAATATCACTGGTTCGCCGGGAATTTCCTGAAATATGCCGGCCCGAAGACCGAGTTCGATTTGCCCGTGGACGCGCACATGCTGATCGCGCTCGCCGCGCCCCGGCCGCTGTTCCTCGGCGCGGGCACGGTCGATACCGGCGATGGCTGGGTCGATCCCAAGGGCAGCTTCCTCGCCGCGGCGGCCGCGTCGCCGGCCTGGGAGAGATATGGCGCGAGGGGGCTGGCCGCCTCGGCGTTCCCGCCCGAACTGACGCCGGTGACCGGCGGAACGCTGGCATTCCGCCAGCATCGCGGCGGGCACAGCAACCGCGACAACTGGCCGAGCTTCATCGACTTCGCGACGCGGGAGCTGGGATCTTTGGCCGTCATCCCGGCGAAAGCCGGGATCTCAGGCGAGGACAGGAAAAGAGCCGCACAAGATCCCGGCTTTCGCCGGGATGACGATTGAGGCTGTGGCTGCTCAGGGCTTGCCGCAGGTCACATAGATCGGATTGCCGACCAGCAGCAACTTGCCCATTTCCGTCGTCACATTGACCGCGACCCAGCCACAGGCCGCCTTGCGATCGAGCCGGAAGCGGACCGCCGGCCCGACCGGCAGCGACCGCGCCTCCACGCCATTGGCGACCAGCACGACCTTGCCCGCCGCAACACCGGCGATCGTCGCGCTGACGTCGATCGTCGCGCCGGCGGCAAGCGTCTCACCCATCACCGCGCGATTGCCGCCCGAAACGGCGGTCACATCAAGCATCCGGTCGCGCGTGCCCTCGACATCGATAAAGACCCGGCCAGCGCGAATGCCCGCCAGGATCGCCGGTGTGGAAAGCTCCGCGGCATGGACCACGGTGGTGGGCCGGCCGATCGGGGCGCGACCGGCCTGGGCGTCGGGATCATGATTGTCGCTGCCGCCGATGCCGGTCAGGCGATTGCCCGCGTTCAGCCGCTTGTACCAGAAGCCGATGCCCGAGAGCGGCGTGTCGACCGTGTTGGCGTTGATCGCCTCGATCGCGGCGATGCCCGCCCAGTCGGTGTCCGGCCAGATCCAGCCACAGCCCATGCACGCCTCGCCCGAGGGCAATGCCGGATGGTTGATCGACAGGATCGCGCCGGCCTCCGCCACCGCCTTCTCCACCGCGGCGATATTGGGAACGCCGGGCGTGCCGATGCGGAAATCGACCCAGCGCGCCAGGCCGATCGCATTGGCATGGCCGCCAAAGCTGGTGATCTCGGTGCCCGGGATCAGCAGGATATCGTCGAAATAGGGCTGGAGCTCGCGCAGCCCCGCGAAATGCGCGACGGTATTGTGATCGGTGACCGCGACGAAATCGAGGCCCGCCCGCGCCGCGGCCTCGACGGTGCGGAACAGCGGGCACGGCACCTTCCTGCCCGCCTTGCTGGTGCAGCTGCCGTCCGAATGGGCATCGTGCATGTGGAGGTCGCCGCGGAACCAGCCGGGGCCGGCCCTGACCGGGCCGTCGGCAATGGCGGCGCTGGCGTTGCGGGCAGCACCGCGATCGAGGAATATCTCGACCCGATAGGCGTTGCGGGCGTCCTTGCGGGCATTGGGCACGCCGAGCTGGATATGCCAGCGGCCGGCGGGCAGCGTGCCGGGGAGATAGCCGGGTGAGGCGTCGCTGGCGGCAAGGGTGAAGCGATCGCGCGTGCCGCCGCTCCAGCCGCGGAAACCCCGGGGATCGAACAGGCCGAGATCGACGACCGTCCGGTTCGCCTTGTCGTAGCTGAGGCGCACGGTGATGCGCTCGACCCCTTCCGGCACGTCGAAGGGTATCTGCTTGTAGGTCTCGTGATCCGCGCCGGTGATCTCGCCGGTGACGACCTGATCCGCCTGCTGCGCATGCGCGGGGGCGTGGACGAGAAGGAGGGCGAGCGCGATCAGGAGGCGGTGGAGCATGGGGGGCCTCAACAAATTCCCCTCCCTGAAAGGGAGGGGTTAGGAGTGGGTCGATATGCGCGATACGACTGCGGACGGATCAGGACCCAGCCGTATCGCCAGGCCCCCGCCCGCCCCCATCATCAGGTGAACAGCGCCCCGCGCTGTTCAGGCCATGCCGGGGGCATGGCCGACCTGATGATCCTCCCGTCCAGGGAGGGAAACCGAGGGCGGAGGGGAGCTTCATCCGTCAGAACGAGAAATCCACCGCGAAGCGGATGTTGCGGCCGACGATCGGGCGGCCGATGAACAGCAGGTCGTTGGCCTGGCCGCTGGTCAGCTCGCCCGCGCGCGGATTGCCTTCGGTAAGGCCGATCGTGTTGGTGAGGTTGTCGCCATAGGCCCAGAGACGGATGTTCTTCGTCAGGCCCAGGCTGACGCTGGCATTGATCACCGTATAGGCCGGCAGCTTCGAGGTGTTCGCGGCATCGGCATAGCGATCGCCATAATGCTCGACGTCCATCTGCGCGCGCAGGCGCCCGTCGAACAGCGTGACCGCCGGCGTGGCGCGCAGCGAGAGCTTGGGCACGCGCAGCAGCTGATTGCCCGAATAGTTGCGCGCGACCAGGCCGCCCGAAGTGTTCTCGTTGTAGCGCAGGTTGCGGAAGGTCGGCTCCTGGATGGTCGCCTGGACGGTGAAGTCGAACCACTTGACCGGGCGCAGCGTGGCCTCGAGCTCGACGCCATAGGCGCGCGTGTCGGTATAGACCGTCTGCTGGATGACGCCGGTGGCCGGCGGCGGCGCGAACACAAAATTGCCGATCGAATAGGAGTCGTAGTCGGTCAGGAAGCCGGTGGCATAGACGCTGATCAACGGAGTGGAGAGCTTGATCCCGCCTTCCCACATGTCGATGCCCTGGATCACCGGCGTCGCGGTGGCGCTGGTGATGAAGCTGCCGACGCTCGGCATGCGGAAGGCATGGGTGTAGCGCGCGAACACGCCGCCGATCCTGGCGAACTGCCAGTCGAGGCCGGCCGTGTAGCCGATACTGTCGAACTTGCGATCGAAGTTGGTGAACACGCCGCTGCCGGTGAGGACATTGTCGTCCGCCAGCGTGGTGGGATCGCCCAGATTGACCGTCTTCTGGCCCTCCTGCGCGCCGGTCGCCTTCATCTGCTCCCAGCGGATGCCGCCGTCGAAGCGCAGCGTCGGCGTGATCTGCCACTCGTCCGAGGCATAGAGCGCGATCGTCGTCTGGCTGCCGGTGCCGTTGGCGAATTCCGAGCCGTAGCGGGCGACGCCGTTCTTGGTCAGCGAACCGACCACGCTGCCGGCGGCGTTGACCGCAACCACATCGAGCAGGCGCGAATTGTTCGACACGTCCTGCACCGTCGAGGCCGAATAGCGGCTGAAGGTCTCGTCGATGTTGGCATAATAGAAGCCGAAGGCGAGATCATGCGTGCCCGCGGCTTCGAACTTGTGGGCGATGCGGAAGTCGTTGAGGAACTCGCGCTCCCACACCGTCACCGGCCGCGCGGCATTGATAAAGATGTCGCCATTGCCGTTCTGGCTGGCGACGTTGAACGCCTGGCCATTATCGGCATAGCGAATCTGCACGTCGGTCGCCCCCGGAAAGGCGGCGAGCAGCGCGGCGCGGTTGCTGGCGAGGAACGACGCGGCGGTGGCAACCGAGGTCGGGTAGACGCCGTTGCGCACCGTGTAGCTGTCGCGGTAGCGCATGCCGTTGGTGAGCTTCCAGCCCGGCGCGAACTCATAGTCGGTGAGCACCGAGCCCTGGTCCAGGCGGATGTCGGTGCCCTTGGTATTGTCGAAGTTCACGACGCCGGTGGCGCTGCGCAGCGCCAGCTTGGCCGAGGCCGGGCTGGCCGTGGTGCCATAATGCGGATCGAAGCCGGGCAGGCCGACGATCTTGCCCTTGCCGTCCTTGGTCAGCGGGATGCCGGTGTAGAAGATCGCGTTGTCGTCGAGATGCTTGTAGCTGAAGGTCAGCGAGCCGCCGTCGAATTCCTTGACGAGATCGGCGCGGACCTGGCCGCCCTTGTTGCCGGTGAAGCCGGGGTCGCGGACGCCCTGCTCGCTGCGGTAGAAGCCGCCGACGCCGAGCTTGAGGCCGTCGCCCAGCGGCGCGCCGATCCAGCCGTCGAAACGATAGAGCTCGGCGGTCGGGCCGTAGAGCACGCGGGCGTTGCCGGTGAGCGAATCGCCGGCGCGGCGCGTGATATAGTTGACCACGCCGCCCGGGGCGTTCGAGTAGAAGACCGAAGACGGGCCGCCGCGGACCACTTCGATCCGGTCGATCGATTCGTCGATGCGGAAAGCCTGGTCGGCGTTCAGATAGCCGAGCGCCGGATCATGCTGCACGGGCAGGCCGTCCTCGAGCAGGTTGATCGAGCCGAAGCCGTCGACCGGGATGCCGCGTGCGCGGACATTGCCCGAGCCTTCGCCGCCCGAGGCCTCGACCCAGAAGCCGGGGACCGACTTGAGCGTCTCGGTCACGCTCGACGGCGCACGCGAGCGGATCATGTCGTTCGACAGCGTGGTGACGGCATAGCTGGTGTCGAGCTTGGTGCGTTCGCCGGCGCCGGCGCGGCCGGTGACGATGATCTCCTCGTCGGGCGTGGTGGCGTCGGCGGCCGGGCTGGCGGCCTCCTGTGCCTGGGCAAGCGCCGGAACGCTCGCCGTCAACAGGAGGGCGGTGAAGCTGGTGCGCGTCAGCATATGGCTGATCTGCATTGGTAATCCCCTTTTCGCATGGACAGCGCAGGCTGCTGCCGGGGCGGGCTAGGCGCCTGCTGTTGCGATTGGACGGCTTGGAGAAGACACCGAAATGAAGCTAATTTTTCCGAATGATGACAACGATGTCCGATGGGCATGGAGCCTGTCACAAGGGGCATGGCCGGCGGCGATGTCCCAGCGGCCATGGATCGGATGGATTGCCAAAGCGCGCGGGTTGGCTAGGTTCCCGGCCGAAATTTGGGGGGGATCCATGAAGTACTTCGTTCGCGCGGCGCTGTTCGCCGCTTCGGCCATGCCGGCGCTTGCTTGCGCGCAGAGCCAGGATGCGCGCAATTTCGGCGCGCGCGAGTTCGTGCAGCAGATCAGCCTGTCGCCCGACGGCACCCAGGTGGCGATGATCGAGCCGATGCCCGGGCGCGGCGCGGCACTGGTGGTCGCCAATGTGGGGACCGGCACGACCAAGGTGGTGCTCACCGCAAGCGGCGATCCCGACCAGCTCACCAACTGCCGCTGGGCCAGTTCGACGCGGATCGTGTGCAACATCTACATGATCGAGCAGCTCGACCAGAAAATCGCCTTCACCCGGATGGTCTCGCTCAACGCCGACGGATCGGACCTCAAGCTGCTGAGCAAGCGCACCAGCGCGGGCGCGCTCGGCTTCGCCCAGTCGGGCGGGGAAATCATCGACTGGGGCCCGGACGGGTCGAACGGATCGGTGCTGATGACCAGCATAGCTATTCCCGAATATTCCACCGGCACCCATCTCGCCAACGCGCGCGAGGGGATGGGAGTGGAGCTGGTCGACGCGACGACGCTCAAGCGCCGGAGCGTCGAGCTGCCACGGGGCAGCGCCAGCGAGTATATCAGCGACGGGCACGGCAATGTCCGCATCCTGGGCGTGGCGGAGACTCGCGGCACGGGAATGAGCACCGGCCGCTACACCTATAGCTATCGCACGCCCGACAACCGCGAATGGAAGAAGCTGGGCGAAGTCGTCGCGGACGGTATCGGCGGCTATGCCGGCTTCAACCCCTATGCCGTCGATCGCGACGCCAACATCGTCTATGGCTTCGACGGCAAGGACGGGCGGACCGCGCTCTACAGCATCGCGCTCGACGGCAGCCTCACCCGCACGCTGGTGTTCGAGCATCCCCAGGTCGATGTCGACGGGCTGGTCCGCATCGGCCGGCAGCGGCGCGTGGTCGGCGTGAGCTACGCCACCGACAAGCGCAACACCGAATTCTTCGATCCCGAGCTGCGGAAGCTTCGCGCCGCGCTCGGCAAGGCGCTGCCCGGCAAGCCGCTGGTGACTTTCGTCGACGCGACCGCCGACGAGAAGAAGCTGCTGCTGTTCGCCGGCGGCGACACCGATCCGGGTACCTATTATCTCTACGACAAGACCAGCCGGCAGCTCGCCGAAGTGATGCCTTCCCGGCCGGAACTGGCCAAGACCAGCCTGTCGCCGATGCGGGCAGTGAACTTCCCGGCGGCCGACGGCACCGCGATTCCCGGCTATCTCACCCTGCCGCCCGGCAGCGACGGCAAGAACCTGCCCGCGATCGTAATGCCGCATGGCGGCCCGGGCGCGCGCGACGAATGGGGCTTCGACTGGCTTGCGCAATTCTATGCGGCGCGCGGCTTCGCGGTGCTCCAGCCCAATTTCCGCGGATCGACCGGCTATGGCGACGCCTGGTTCCAGAAGAACGGCTTCCAGTCGTGGCGCACCGCGATCGGCGACGTCAACGACGGCGGGCGCTGGCTGGTCGCGCAGGGCATCGCCGCGCCGGACAAGCTCGCGATCGTCGGCTGGTCCTATGGCGGCTATGCGGCGCTGCAGAGCCCGGCCCTCGCCCCCGACCTGTTCAAGGCGATCGTGGCGATCGCGCCGGTGACCGACCTGGAAACGCTGCGAAAGGAAGCCCTGGGCTTCACCAACTACGACTTGGTCAGCAAGTTCATCGGCTCCGGGCCGCATGTACGGGAAGGCTCGCCGGCCCAGAACGCCGAGAAGATCAAGGCGCCGGTGCTGATGTTCCATGGCGACCGCGACCTGAACGTGGGGATCGGCGAATCGCGGCTGATGGCGTCGAAGCTGCGCGGCGCGGGCAAGCCGGTCGAGCTGGTCGAGTTCAAGGGCCTCGACCACCAGCTCGACGACGATCGCGCGCGCACCCAGATGCTCGACAAGAGCGACGGGTTCCTGCGCGCGGCGCTGAAGCTTCCCGCCAAGCCCTGAGCACCGGGAAGCGCTAGGCGCCAACCCGGCCGGGCGGCGCGCGCCAGGCCGGGTTGGCGATCTGGACGTCGCCGTCGAAGCGCATGCCCCCGTGCGGCGCAAGCTCCCGCTCGGCGAGCGCGACGACGGCCTCGGTCGCGCCCGATCCGAACAGGGTGCGAAAGGCGTGGTCGAACCGATCGGCCAGCTCGCCATCGATCCTGGCGAGCGCGCGCGGCACCCATTTGCCCGTCGCATGCCACTGGCCGCGTCCGCGCAGCGCCAGCTCGGCCAGCAGCGGATATAGCAGGACGCCGATCGCCAGGCGCTCGGCCGCGCCGCGATCCCCCCGCAGGTCCTGCACCGCATCGGTGATCGCGTAGCGCAGCGCATCGAGCTGGGCGGGCGCCATGGGCGGCGGCCCCTTGGCGAGGGCCGCGACCATCGCCCCCTTCAGCCGCGCCGCCCGCTGCGGGATGCGGCCGATCGCCGTCGCTTCGGCGATCATCGCGACAAGGCTGGGCCGGCCGCGCGTCACGGCGACGTTGATCGCCCAGGCCAGCGTCTCGTCGTCATGGACGAACACCTCCACCGGCACGCCCTCGGCAAGGAAGGACTCACGCCGCGAGGATTCGACCCGGTCGTACATCACGATCAGATCGAGATCGGAGTGCACCGTGCCCTCGCCGCGCATCAGCGATCCCGCGACGAGCGCGAAGGCGGCATCCGGATAGCGCGCCGCCACGATGGCGCGCGCGGCCGCCAGCACCTCGGCTGGCGTGGACAGGGTCGGATCGATCATGCGGCATCTGTGCCGGAACCACGGGAGCCGGACCAGACCGGACATCCGCCATAGCGGTTCGATCCCCGCAACGAAAAAGGGCGGCCCCGAAGGACCGCCCCGTTTCTTTCTGGATCGGCGCCGCCGGCCGAGCCGCTGATCATGGCCGGATCTGGCCTGCGCCAGATCCCGGCATCAGCGGCTGTAGAACTCGACGACCAGGTTCGGTTCCATCTTCACCGGGTACGGCACCTCGTCGAGGGTCGGCACGCGCGTGAAGGTGATCTTCGAGGCGCCGTCCGGCGACACGTAATCGGGGATGTCGCGCTCGGCGAGGCTCTGCGCCTCCATCACCAGCGCCATCTCCTGCGCCTTGGCGCGCAGCGACACGGTCTGGCCCGGCTTGATGCGGCGCGAGCCGATGTTGCACTTCTCGCCATCGACCAGGACGTGGCCGTGGTTGACCAGCTGGCGAGCCGCGAAGATCGTCGGCGCGAACTTGGCGCGATAGACGATCATGTCGAGGCGCTGCTCGAGCAGGCCGATCAGGTTCTGCGAGGTGTCACCCTTCATCTTCGAAGCGTCCTCATAGGCGCGCTTGAACTGCTTCTCGGTGACGTCGCCGTAATAGCCCTTGAGCTTCTGCTTGGCGCGCAGCTGGATGCCGAAGTCGGACATCTTGCCCTTGCGGCGCTGGCCGTGCTGGCCCGGGCCATATTCGCGCTTGTTCACCGGGGACTTGGGACGGCCCCAGATGTTCTCGCCCATGCGGCGATCGAGCTTGTACTTTGCGCTGGAACGCTTCGACATTCGTAAATCCTTGCAATCGCTAACGACGTTGTTCCCGGTATCCGCCTGCTGATCTCACCAGGGAGGGCAGGGCCACCGCTTCACCGGGGTGCGGGGCCATTGCGAAGGCGCGCGGTTAGCGGTGCGGCGCGGCCGAGTCAAGCTGGACAGCGGCGCGCCGCCCCGCCAAGGAGCCGCCATGCAAGACACGATCGATCCCGAAGCCTGCACGACCATGATCGAGGTGCGTGCCGGCGTCGACGCGGTGGACGCGGCGCTGGTCCAGCTCCTCAAGCGCCGCTTCGGCTATATGGACGCCGCCGCGCGCATCAAGCCCGAGCGTTCCCATGTCCGCGACGAGGCGCGCAAGGCACAGGTGATCGCCAATGCCCGCACGCATGCCCGCGCCGCCGGCATTCCCGACGCGCCGATCGGCGAGATCTGGGACAGGCTGGTCGAAGCCTCGATCGCCTATGAGCTCGCGGCGTTCGACCAGCGCTGAAGAGATTCGCGGGTGCAGGCATCCGCGCGGCGGCCGACGCCGCCGGCGCGCGGAAAGCCGCTCAGTCGTTGCTGCGGGTGGCGCCGATGCCGCCGGTGCGGCCGCCCATGTCGCGGTCCAGCTTGTCGCGCGCATTGGTCGAACGATCGCTCATCGCGTCCCATTCGGCCTTGGTGTGGCATTCCCGCTTGCCCATGATCGAGCCGGTCGAGACAAGCGCGCGGCAGATCTTCTTCTCGGCCTTGGCCTTCTTGTCGGCCCCGCCATCGGCATCCTGATGGGCAAGCGCCGGGGTGGCGAGAACGAGCAACGCAAGCACGGGTACGAAACGCATCAAAAATCCCTCCCCACTCGAAAGATTCGCATAGTCTAGCGGGGTTTCACATCCACGGAAAGCAGAAGTGTATTGCAGCACTGCATCAGCTGCTGCGGTGCCGCTTCTTCCCTTCGAGCGCCGAGAGCACGCCGCGCAGCGTGCGCAGTTCCTGGCTCGACCAGGCCGGCTTGGTGAGCAGGGTGCGCAAGGTCCGCTTCGTCGACGGCACCCGGTCGGGCGGGAAATAATAGCCCGATTCCTCGAGCATCGCATCGAGTTGGCCGATCATGCCGTCGAGCTCGTCCTGCGGCGCGGGAGGGGCGAGTTCTTCCTGGGTCGGCTGGGCAAGGCGCACGCCCTTCGACCATTCATAGGCGACCAGGATCACCGCCTGGGCAAGGTTGAGCGAGCCGAATTCCGGGTTGATCGGCACGGTGACGATGGTGCGGGCGACGGCCACGTCGTCCGTCTCCAGGCCCGAGCGCTCGGGGCCGAACAGGATCGCCGAGCGGCCCTCGTCGCGGTGGATCTCGCGGGCGGCCTCCTCGGGCGTGACGACCGGCTTGGAGACGCCGCGCTTGCGCACCGTGGTGGCATAGACGTGCGTGCAATCCGCCACCGCGTCGGCAACGGTCTCGAAGACCTCGGCCCGTTCCAGCACCAGGTCCGCGCCGCTCGCGGCGGGGCCGGCGCCGGGATTGGGCCAGCCGTCGCGCGGCGCGACGAGGCGCAGGTCGACCAGCCCGAAATTGAGCATCGCGCGCGCGGCCTTGCCGATATTCTCGCCAAGCTGCGGGCGGACGAGGACGATGACGGGGGATGGGGCCACGGCTTTGCTCACTTCTTCAATCGCTTCCTCGATCTCTTCTCACCGTTCGTCCTGAGCGCACAACCCGCCAAGGACAACTCCCCACAGCCGTCCTCCCCGTGAAAGCAGGGACCCGTCTCCTACGCGTGCCGCAAACACGGCAGTTATATGCGCGGATGGCCCGGGAGGCGGGTCCCCGCTTTCGCGGGGAGGACGGGAGGGTCTGGAGGAAGGGCGGAAACTACCCCTTCCCCACCTCGCTCACATTGCCGGCGAATTCCTCGAAGTCCTTCGCTTCCCGGAAATCCTTATAGACGCTGGCGAAACGGATATAGGCGACCGAATCCAGGCCCTTGAGCCCTTCCATCACCAGCTCGCCGATCTTCTGAGAGGGGATTTCGGTGTCGCCGGCGGTCTCGAGCTGGCGCTGGATGCCCGAGACCAGCTTCTCGATCTGCATCGCGTTGACCGGCCGCTTGCGGGTGGCGACCGAGATCGAGCGGACCAGCTTGTCGCGGTCGAACGGCTCGCGCTTGTCCTCGCTCTTGAGCACGGTGAGCTCGCGCAGCTGGATGCGCTCGAACGTGGTGAAGCGCGCGGCACAGGCCTCGCACTGGCGCCGACGGCGGATCGCCGCCCCGTCTTCGGTGGGGCGGCTGTCCTTTACCTGACTGTCTTCATGTCCGCAGAAGGGGCAGCGCAATCCTTACAGCTCCGGATAGATGGGGAAGCGCTCGCACAGCGCGCGGACGCGCTCGCGGACATTGGCCTCGACCTGGGCATCGCCCTGCTCGCCATTCTTCTTCAGGCCGTCGAGCACGTCGGCGACCATGTTGCCGATCTCGCGGAACTCTGCGGGTCCGAAGCCGCGGGTGGTGCCGGCCGGCGAGCCGACGCGGATGCCGCTGGTCTTGACCGGGGGAAGCGGATCGTTGGGGATGCCGTTCTTGTTGCAGGTGATCGCCGCGCGCTCGAGCGCCTCGTCGGCGTCCTTGCCGGTCACGCCCAGCGGAGTGAGGTCGATCAGCGCCAGATGCGTGTCGGTGCCGCCCGAGACCACCGCCGCGCCGCGCTCCTTGAGCGTGGCCGCGAGGATCTTGGCGTTCTCGACGATCGCCGCCGCATAGGATTTGAACTCGGGCTGGAGCGCCTCGCCGAACGCCACCGCCTTGGCGGCGATGACGTGCATCAGCGGGCCGCCCTGCAGGCCCGGGAACACTGCCGAGTTGATCTTCTTGGCGATCGCCTCGTCATCGGTGAACACGGCACCACCGCGCGGGCCGCGCAGCGTCTTGTGGGTGGTGGTGGTGACGACATGGGCATGGCCGAACGGAGTCGGGTGGACGCCACCGGCGACCAGGCCGGCGAAATGGGCCATGTCGACCATGAAGATCGCGCCGACCTCGTCCGCGATCGCGCGGAACCGGGCGAAATCGATGTGGCGCGGATAGGCCGAGCCGCCGGCGATGATGATGCGCGGCTGGCTCTCCCGGGCCAGGCGCTCGACCTGGTCGAAGTCGATCAGGTGCGTCTCGGGATCGACGCCATATTGCACCGCATTGAACCACTTGCCCGACATCGCCGCCTTGGCGCCGTGCGTCAGATGGCCGCCCGAATCGAGGCTGAGGCCCATGATCGTGTCGCCCGGCTTGGCGAGCGCGAGCATCACCGCGCCGTTCGCCTGCGCGCCCGAATGCGGCTGGACGTTGGCGAACCCGCAGCCGAACAGCTGCTTGGCGCGATCGATCGCCAGCTGCTCGACTTCGTCCGAGGGATGGCAGCCCTGATAATAGCGCTTGCCCGGATAGCCCTCGGCATATTTGTTGGTGAAGACCGAGCCCTGGGCTTCCAGCACCGCCTTGGAGACGATGTTCTCGGATGCGATCAGCTCGATCTGATATTGCTCGCGCGTCAGCTCATGCTGCACGCCGGCGAAGACCGCCGGATCCGCCTCGGCGAGGCTGCGCGTGAAATAGCCATCGGGCTGGGCGCCAAGGTTCACGGGGTTGGTGCTCATTCTGGGGCCCTTTCTGGATGGCTGAGCTTCTCGACCCGGCGCTGGTGGCGATCGCCGAGGAACTCGGTTGCGAGGAAGGTGGTGATGCAGGCCTTGGCCATCTCGATGCCGACGAGACGGGCGCCGAGCGCGACGACGTTCGCGTCGTTGTGCTGGCGCGCAAGGCCGGCCGAGAGCGGCTCGGAGACGAGCGCGCAGCGGGCATGCGGGTTGCGGTTCACTGCGATCGAGATGCCGATGCCGGAGCCGCACAACGCGACGCCGCGCTCCGCCCTGCCCTCTTCGATCGCCCTGGCCAGGCGATAGCCATAGTCGGGATAGTCGACGCTTTCGGGTCCGTTGGTCCCGAGATCGAGCACTTCATGCCCTTCGTTACGCAACCATTCGGCGAGTTCTGCCTTCATGGCATAGGCGGCATGGTCCGAGGCGATGGCGATGGTGTACGACATGCGCGCTCCCCTACGCCGCAAGGGACCGGCTGGCTAGACCGACTATTCGGAGAGAAAGATGCGCAAGACGATTTTCGCCCTGATCCCGGCGCTCGCGCTGGGGCTCGCCGCCTGTTCGCAGGGCGCGCAGGACAATCTGAGCAACTCGCTGGACGCGACCGGCGACTCGCTGGAGAACAGCGTGAACGACATGGGCAACACGCTGGGCAATGCCGCCGACGATGCCGGCGCGGCGATCGACAATACCGCCAGCGACATCGGCAACCGCGCCGAGCATGTCGGCAACGCGATCGACGAGGCGACCCGCTAATGCGCCCGCTGCTGATCCTGGCGCCCGCGCTGGCGCTCGCCGCCTGCCACGCCGCCGACAAGGCCGCCGATGCCACCGCCAATGCCACCGAGACCGCGGGCAATGCCGCGGTGGCGGTGGGCGGCTCGATCGCCAACGCCGTTGCCGAGGGCGCCGCCGACCTGAAGAAGGAAGTCTCCGGCAAGCCGGTGGCGCATGACGACTGGGCCGGCCGCTGGAAGGGCGTGGAAGGCACCTATCTGGTCGTCGCCAAGGGCAAGGACGCCGGCACCTACAAGCTGGAGATGCAATATACGCTCGACGACAAGGGGACCTTCGACGGCAAGGGCACGCGCGCGGGCATTGCCTTCGAGCGGCCGGACGGCAGGCAGGAACTCAAAGCCAGCGACGGCGATGCGACCGGCCTGAAGTATCTGGCGGGGAAGAAGGACTGCCTGACGGTGAAGTCCGGCGAAGGCTATTGCCGGGACTAGGCCCGTTCCCGAACCCCAATCGTCACCCCGGCACAAGGCCGGGGGATGGGAGAGCTATGGCTTGCCCCTGCCCCGCAGCCATCCCCGCGCCCGCGCCGCCGGCGCATGGGTGGCGCTGACCGGCACGCTGCCGCCGCCCGCCAGCCGCAGCCGCCATTTGCGGCCGGCGCGCTCCGCGCCCTCGACCGCCGCCGCCGCGACCCAGGCGCCGCGATGGACCTTGAGGCCGTCGAGCCCCGCGACTTCCTCCAGCGCGTCGCCGAAACGATAATGGACGAGCGCGCTGCGGCCGTCGCGGCGGTGGATGCGGCAATAATGATCCTCCGCCTCGATCGCCGCGAGATCGCCGGCGGCAATCCGGGCGCGGGCGAGCAGGCCGGTATCGGCACGCACCGGGCGCATCCGGCGCAGCACCATCCTGGCGACGACCGCGCAGACCCCGAAGATCCCCGCGCTGATCGCGGCCGCGCTGATCCAGACGTCGAACGGCATCGCGCGCATGCTCTGGCCGATCAGCACGCCGCAGAGCTGGATCTCGAGCGGCAGCGGCAGGTTGAGCGGGATGGTGCCGAGCAGCGCGACGCGCGGCCAGTCGCCCGGCTTGCGCACGCCCCAGGCGAACAGCGCCTGCCATTTGAGCGCGTTCCAGCCCATGAGCAGCAACCAGAAGGCGGCGCGGGGGCCGAGCGGCAGCGCGCCGGTGCCGAACCCGCCGGTGACGATCATCAGCGCCGCCGCGGCGAGGCAGGCGACCCAGAGGAGCGGAAAGCCCGGCACCGCCCCCTCCGGCAAGGCCCGCCTCGCGGATCCGAGGGCGTGTTTCGCGAAGCCAAGGGCACGCTTCGCGAAACCGCGCTTGCCGGCCGGGCGGGCGACGGGGCGAATGCGGAGCGACCGGGCGGCGGGCATGGCGGAGAGGCTGCCATGCGCTGCCCGCGATCGCAACGGGAGACCCCATGCTTCGCTCCATGTCTGGCCCAATGTTTGGCCCAATGTTTGGCGCAGTCCTCGCGCTTGCCGTCGCCCTGCCCGTCGCAGCGCACGCCCAGGCCGCTGACACCGCCGCAATGGCCGCCCAGGCCGAGGCGATGCACAAGCTCGACTGGATGCACGGGAAATGGCGCGGCGAGGCCCGGATGCAGATGCCGGGCGGCAAGGAACTGGTGGTCACGCATACCGAGCGAGTCGGCACGCTGCTCGGCGGCACGATCACGCTGATCGAGGGCAAGTCGTTCGGCGCGGACGGCAAGGTGCCGTTCAACGCCTTCGCCGTCATATCCTACGATCCCGCCGCGAAGGCCTTTGCCATGGCGAGCCATACCGGCGGCCGATCGGGCAGCTTCGCGATGACCGTGATCGACAAGGGCTATGCCTGGGAAGTGCCGGCCGGCCCCGATGCCAGGGTGCGCTACCAGGCCAGCTTCGACGGCACGACCTGGACGGAGACCGGCGATTTCGTCGCCGGCGGCCAGCCGCCCCGCCCCTTCTTCAGAATGACCCTGAAGCGCGTCGGCGACAGCGACTGGCCGATGGCCGGAAGCATGACACGGGATTGATTTTACAGCACTCCTGACCCAAGGGTGACGCCGGTTCGTCACAAAGGGGTAATAGGGCGTGGCGGAACGCCGCCGCCCGCCGGGCGCCCAGGAGTCACTGATGGGTTCGATTACCAAGACGCCGAAGAATGTCGCCGTGCGCGGTGCCGTGCACCGCCACGAGCACCTCACCAAGGAAGGGCTGCTCGAGCGCGCCTTCACCTTCGCGTTCCGGGGCCTGGTCTATCCGCAGATCTGGGAAGACCCGGTGATCGACATGGAGGCGCTGCAGCTCCAGCCGGACCATCACATGGTCACGATCGCCTCGGGCGGGTGCAACGTCTTCTCGTACCTGACGGCGAATCCGGCCCGGATCACCGCGGTCGACCTGAACCCGGCGCACATCGCGCTCAACAACCTCAAGAAGCAGGCGGCGCTGAACCTGCCCGACTATGCTGCGTTCCACCGCTTCTTCGGCCAGGCGAACAAGGCGGAGAATGTCGAGGCCTATCGCCAGCATATCGCGCCGCACCTCGGCGCGCCCTATCGCGACTATTGGGAGCGCCGCGGCCTGAACGGCACCCGGCGCATCGACGCGTTCAAGCACGGCTTCTACAAATATGGCCTGCTCGGCCGCCTGATCGGCTTCGTCCACTGGCTCGCCAACCGCTACGGCATCGATCCGCGCGAGATCCTGAAGGCGAAGAGCATCGAGGAGCAGCGCCAGATCTTCGAGACCCGCTTCGCGCCCTTCTTCGAGAAGAAGTTCCTGCGCTGGCTGGTCGACCAGCCCGCCGCGCTGTTCGGCTTCGGCATCCCGCCGGCACAGTATGACCTGCTCAAGATCGACGATCAGGCGGGCATCACGGGCGCGCTCAGGAGCCGCCTCAGGAAGCTCGCCTGCGACTTCGACCTGAAGGACAATTTCTACGCCTGGCAGGCCTTTGGCCGCGGCTATGGCGAGGGTCCGGATGCGCCGCTGCCGCCCTATCTCGAGGCGAAGAACTGGGAATTGGTGCGCGCGCGTGCCGACCGGGTCGAGATCCGCCACACCAACTATGCCGACTATCTCGAGTCGATGCCGGCCCAGTCGCTCGACCGCTACATCCTGCTCGACGCGCAGGACTGGATGACCGACGAGCAGCTCACCCGCATCTGGAGCGAGATCACCCGCACCGCCAAGCCGGGCGCGCGCGTGCTCTATCGCACCGCGGCGATCCCCGATGTGGTGAAGGGCCATATCCCCGAGGAACTCCTGTCCCAGTGGGAATATGAGGACCAGGCCAAGCTCGACGACTGGACGCGCCGCGACCGTTCGTCGGTCTATGGCGCGACGCACGTCTGGACGCTGAAGCCGCACGCATGAGCGCCGCGACCGGGGGCGCCGACCAGAAGGGGCTGATGGACGCGACCTATGCGCTCCATCGCCACTTCTATGACTTCACGCGGAAATTCTATCTGCTCGGGCGCGACGCGCTGATCCGCGGGCTGAACCCGCCCAGGGGCGGGACGGTGCTCGAGGTCGGCTGCGGCACGGCACGCAACCTGATCATGGCGGCCAAGCGCTTCCCCGAGGCGCGCTGCTATGGCTTCGATATCAGCGAGGCGATGCTGGAGACGGCGCGCGCCTCGGTCGAGAAGAAGGGGCTCGCGGACAGGATCACCCTGGCCCAGGCCGATGCCGGCGCGTTCGATGTGCAGACGCTGTTCGGCGTCGACAAGCTCGACCGGGTGTTCATGAGCTATACGCTCTCGATGATCCCGCCCTGGGTGGAGGCGATCGAACTGGGAGCGAAGGCGCTGGCGCCGGGCGGCAGCCTGCACATCGTCGACTTCGGGCAATATGAGCGGCTGCCGGGCTTCGCCAAGCGGCTGCACTTCAAGTCGCTCAACGATTTCCACGTGTTCCCGCGCGATACGCTGCCCGCGGTGCTGAAGCGCATC
The DNA here is from genome assembly GCF_044754985.1 of Sphingomonas sp. NPDC092440. Classification (NCBI taxonomy): domain Bacteria; kingdom Pseudomonadati; phylum Pseudomonadota; class Alphaproteobacteria; order Sphingomonadales; family Sphingomonadaceae; genus Sphingomonas; species Sphingomonas sp. NPDC092440. The sequence continues at coordinate 47,992 of NZ_JBIVQA010000013.1, forward strand.
GCCGAGGAACAGGGGCTGCGCCTCGACTTCCGCTCGACCCTGCGCGGCTATGTGTGGAGCGCGACGCTGACGCGGGACTGAGTCTGGCCAGGCGCATCGCCCCGTACTGCGCGCTGCCGCCCGCCGGGGCAAAAGGCTAGTCCCCGCTGGGGAGCGGTCGCTCGGTCCGCGCCCAATACCAGACCCAGAACAGCGCCATGGCCGTGCATATGAGCCAGAAGATCAGCGCGGCGGGGCTCGAAGAAACGCCCAACAGGAACAGGCCCGCAAGGGCCGAGGCTGTGGCGACAATCGCATAGTCGCGCCATGGCCGCCGCACCCGCTCGGCGAAGGCCTCGCTCCCGACCAGCACGATCAACACCGTGCAGAAGCCGAGCATGGCGCGAGCGCCGAAGCCGTACAGCCAGATCTGAAGCGCAAGCCAGCACGCAAGCAGGAGGGGGATCGCCAGCCTGCGCAGCACCCGCATCACGCCGCGCGCCGCAGTTCCAGCCGGCCCCAGATCTCGACCAGCGCATCGACCAGCCCGCGCATCATGCTCTCGTCATGCGCGGGGCCGGGGGTGAAGCGCAGGCGTTCGGTGCCGCGCGGCACGGTCGGGTAGTTGATCGGCTGGACGTAGACGCCGTACTCGGCGAGCAGGATGTCGCTGATCTTCTTGGCCTTGACCGGATCGCCGACCATCAGCGGCACGATGTGCGTGGTCGACGGCATCACCGGAAGCCCGGATTCGGCCATCATCGCCTTCAGCTTCGCCGCCGCGGCCTGCTGGCCCTCGCGCTCGCCGGAGGAGCCCTTCAGATGCTTCACGCTCGCCAGCGCGCCGGCGACGAGCACGGGCGAGAGCGAGGTGGTGAAGATGAAGCCCGGGGCATAGCTGCGGATCACGTCGATGATCATCTGGTCGGCCGCGATATAGCCGCCCATCACGCCGAACGCCTTGCCGAGCGTGCCCTCGATGATCGTCAGCCGGTCGGCAACGCCGTCGCGCTCCGAGATGCCGCCGCCGCGCGGGCCGTACATGCCGACGGCATGGACCTCATCGAGATAGGTCAGCGCGTTGTACTTGTCGGCCAGGTCGCAGATCGCCGCGATCGGCGCGATGTCGGCGTCCATCGAATAGACGCTCTCGAAGGCGATCAGCTTGGGCACGGCGGGATCGTCGGCCGCGAGCAGCGCCTCGAGATGCGCCAGGTCGTTATGGCGGAAGACACGCTTCTCGCAGCCCGAATTGCGGATGCCCGCGATCATCGAGGCGTGGTTGAGCTCATCCGAATAGACGATGCAGCCGGGCAGGATCTTGGCGAGCGTGGAAAGCGTCGCCTCGTTCGAGACATAGCCCGACGTGAAGAGCAGCGCACCCTGCTTGCCGTGGAGATCGGCGAGCTCATGCTCCAGCTCGATGTGATAATGGGTGTTGCCGCCGATGTTGCGCGTGCCGCCCGAGCCGGCGCCGACGTCGTGAAGGGCCTCCTCCATCGCCGCGATCACCTTGGGATGCTGGCCCATCGCCAGATAGTCGTTCGAGCACCAGACGGTGATCGGCTTCGGACCGTTGTGCCCGGCGAAGCAGCGCGCATTGGGGAACATGCCCTTGTTGCGCAGGATGTCGATGAAGACGCGGTAGCGGCCCTCGGCATGCAGCCGGTCGATCGCGGACGAGAAAACCCGGGAATAGTCGACGGGCGCTGGGCTGTCTGCGCTGTGCATCCTGCGTTCCTATCGCCAAAGCCCGGCGATTTCCAGTTGGACATAATGCCTAATCCGAGCCCCGAATCCCGCCTTTGATCGAGAACAAAATCCCTTTTGTCCGAAATCGATAGGGATTGCTGCGGGAATGGCGCGACTTGTGGTAAGCAGGAATCATCGCGAGCGACTCGGCTATCGGGCCAGCCTGCGGTTGAGTAACCTAGCGCGCTCCCCGCAGGAACAGGAGCATAGGGCCATGACTGTCAGAGACATGGAATATTTCGCCAGACGCGAGCGCGAGGAGCGCGAGCATGCAGAACGCAGCGACGACATGACTGCACGTCGCGTGCATCTGGAGATGGCCGACCGCTATTCGGCGCGGCTCCGCGACATCGCCGTCGCCGTCGCGCCCTGCGTCCAGGCCTGAAGGCTGGAGCCGGAACGCATATTCCCACTTCCGTCGTCCCCGTGCCGGCGGGGGTCCGGAACGGAATGGGATGGCGGCACCATCACGCGAACGCTTTCCGGAGGGGACGGGCTTGCCGCTCCTGCTCCGCGCCTGGCCCTGGATCCCGCCTGCGCGGGGATGACGGCATCCGCCGATTGAGGCGGGAACGCTAGAGCGACTCAATCCCGACCAGGCCGTAGCGCGCCAGAGCCGGCGCCAGCATGTCGGTCCGCGCGCTGCGCGCAGTGAACACTGCCCTTCCCGGCACCGGCGCCGAAGGCCAGCCCTGGCCCTGGGTGAGTTGCGCGACACGCCGGGCGATGCCGGGACCGCCATCGACGAAGCGCACCGGATGGGGGGCGGCGGCGGCGAGCTCGGCCTCGACCAGCGGGAAATGCGTGCAGGCATTGACGATCACGTCGATCCGTTCGCCGCCCGGCTGGCCGAACAGCCCGGCGAGCACGGCGCGCATCCGCGCCGGGATCGGCGGCACCCCTTCCAGCGCGGCCTCCGCGATCTCGACCAGCTCGGCGGAGCCGTGGCGCAGCACCGTGCAATCGCCGGCGAAGCGCGCCGCGAGATCGTCGACATAGGGCTGGCGCACGGTCGCCTCGGTGCCGAGCACCCCGATCACCCGCGTCTCGCTGATCGCCGCGGCGGGCTTGATCGCGGGCACGGTGCCGACGATCGGCACGTCCAGCGCGGCGCGGACATGCTGGAGCGCGATCGTCGACGCAGTGTTGCAGGCAATCACGATCAGTCGCGGATCATAGCGCTCGGCAAGGCGGCCCAGCAGGGCCGGCACGCGCGCGGCGATCTCGCCTTCGCTGCGGGTGCCATAGGGGAAACCCGCCGAATCGGCGACATAGACGAGCGGCGCGTGCGGCAGCAGCGCCGCGCAGGGCGCGAGCACCGAAAGCCCGCCCACGCCGGAATCGAAGAACAGGACGGGACGGTCGTCGGACATCGCCGCGCGGCATGGGCCGGGCGCGGTGCAGCGTCAACCTCGCCCCGATGCATCGGGCCAATACATCCGATTGGGCACCATCCGCGTCATTGCACCGTCCCCGCCAGCCACTATGTTGGCAGGCGCAGGGGGATGAATTGACAACCTACATTCCATGGCTCGTTCCCGCAGGGGTCTTGCTGCTCGGCTATCTGCTGGGCTCGATCCCGTTCGGGCTGCTGCTCACCCGCTTCTTCGGCGCCGGGGACCTGCGCCAGATCGGATCCGGCAATATCGGCGCCACCAACGTGCTGCGCACCGGGCGCAAGGGGCTGGCGGCGGCGACGCTGCTGCTCGATCTCGCCAAGGGCGCCGCCGCGGTGTGGATCGCCGGCACGCTCCTGCCGGGCGGCGGGATATTGGGCGGGCTCGCCGCGTTCATCGGCCATTGCTACCCGGTGTGGCTGCGCTTCAACGGCGGCAAGGGCGTGGCGACGATGATGGGCGTGGTGCTCGCGCTGCACTGGCCCTCGGCGATCGTGTTCGCGGTGGTCTGGCTCGGGCTGCTGGCGGTGCTACGCATCTCCTCGCTCGCGGGGATGAGCGCGGCGATCAGCGCACCGGTGAGCGCCGCCTTTTTCGGGCGGATCGACCTAGTGCTGATGCTGCTCGCGCTGGCGATGATCGTGCTGTGGAAGCACCGCGCCAACATCGATCGCCTGCTGAACGGCACCGAGCCCCGCATCGGCAAGAAAAGTGGCTGACACGCGCGAGGCGCGGCTGAGGCTGCTGCGCTCCACCAATATCGGCCCCGTCACCTATGCTCAGCTGATCGCCCGCTTCGGCAGCGCCGAGGCGGCGCTCGACGCGCTGCCGATGCTCGCGGCGCGCGGCGGCGGGCGGGCGCCGGTGATCGCCGATCCGGGCGCGGTGCGGCGCGAGATCGCCGCCGTCGAGCGGCTGGGCGCGCGCTATCTGTTCCTGGGGGATGCGGACTATCCGCCGCTCCTCGCCGAGCTCGAGAATGCGCCGCCCGCGCTGATCCTGCGGGGCCGGCCGGAGCTTCTCGCCCGTCCCGCCGTCGCCATCGTCGGCGCGCGCAACGCCTCGGCCGCCGCCTGCCGCTTCGCCCGCCAGATCGCGCTCGGGCTGGGCGAGGCCGGGGTAACGCTGGTCTCCGGGCTGGCGCGGGGGATCGACACCGCGGCGCATGTCGGCTCGCTCGGCAGCGGCACGGTGGGAGTGATCGCGAGCGGGATCGACATCGCCTTCCCGCCCGAGAATCGCGAGCTGCAGGAGCGAGTGGCACGCGAAGGGCTGCTGCTGGCCGAGCAGCCGCCGGGCACCGAGCCGCTCGCCCGTTTCTTCCCCGCGCGCAACCGGATCATCGCCGGGCTGGCGCTGGGCACGGTGGTGGTGGAAGCGGCGCCGCGCTCCGGCTCGCTGATCACCGCGCGAATCGCCGCCGAGGCGGGGCGCGAGGTGATGGCGGTGCCCGGCTCGCCGCTCGATCCGCGGGCGCAGGGTTGCAACCTGCTGATCCGCGAGGGCGCCACCCTGGTGCAAAGCGTGGACGACATTCTGGAGATGATCCGCCCGATCGATCCGCGGGCCGTGCGGGCGCCGACGAGCGGCTTTCAAGGCCCACCGATCGAGGATGCGAGCGATGCGGATCGTCGCGCGGTGACCGGGCTGCTCGGGCCGGCGCCGGTGGCGGCGGACGAGCTGATCCGGCAATCGGGGCTGGCGCCGGCGGTGGTGCAGACGGTGCTGATCGAACTGGAGCTGGCCGGGCGGCTGGAGCGGCATGCGGGGGGACGGGTGAGTTTTACTGGTTAATTCATAATAAAAATGATACCCCCTCCACTGGGGAAATGGGGGATTCGGTCAATGTCGCAGGATTTCTCGGTCTATATCGCACTGATCACGTACAAGATCTTTGTACTGATCGCCGGCATTGCACTCAGTTATATGGGATTTCGTTTGTTCGCACTCGCGCGAACCTCGCCCGCAGGCGATATGGAAGCCTCATGGGGTGAGTACAAGCTCAAGCTTGGCCGCGCGGCACCGGGGATATTCTTTACATTATTCGGCGCCGTTATCATCTGCTTCTCCATCTTCAAGGGCGTGCACTACAGCCGCGAGCCGATCCTAGCGGGCAGCGGCGAGATCGTTACCGTGGGCGACACGCCTGCGGGCAATATGGCTGCCCAGGTACCGTCAGCGACAGCCAGTCCTCAGAAGGCCGTGGAAGTCGTCCTGCCCGAAAAGCCGCCTTACTGAGGGAACAAAAGCCATGCGCCTCTTCGTGATCGCGCCCTTTGCCTTTTGTATTTGCGCATTGCCCGCAAGCGCTCAAGAGAGCGCGGACGCGCTCTATGCCAGCGCCCGCGCAGCCGTGGCGCGCAGCGATTGCCGGACAGCGGTGCCCCTGCTCGAGCGTTACAAGAAGATGGAAGCGGCCAATCTGGCGGCACATCCGGAATTTGCCGCAAGCATCAATCTGCAAATCGGCAAATGCTCCCCGCTTCAGACTCGATTGCTGCGCGACAAGGTGATTATCGACGGTCGACCGATCGGCATGAACGCCTCGATCGAATAGGCTCTTTCGTCGAGTTCATGCCCGTGGATTCTGCAATGCGCCCTACGGGGCTAGCAAGTCCCCGGACCGTTCCTACATCGCCGGGGCAATCCTCCCCACAAGGAACCCCGACATGGCCGACGCACTCGATCCCGCGAACAACCTGCCCGCCGGCTATGTCCCGCCCCGGGTGTGGGCCTGGGAGCAGCCGAGCGGCGGCCAGTTCGCGAACATCAACCGGCCGGTCTCGGGCGCGACGCACGACAAGGCGCTGCCGGTCGGCGAGCACCCGATCCAGCTCTATTCGCTCGGCACGCCCAATGGGCAGAAGGTGACGATCATGCTCGAGGAGCTGCTCGCCGCCGGCCATGCGGGCGCGGAATATGATGCCTGGAAGATCAATATCGGCGAGGGCGACCAGTTCGGCAGCGGCTTCGTCGGAATCAATCCAAACTCGAAGATCCCGGCGATGGTCGATCATTCGGTCGATCCCGCCATCCGCGTGTTCGAGAGCGGCGCGATCCTGGTCTATCTCGCCGAGAAGTTCGGCGCCTTCCTGCCGGGCGATCCGGCGAAGCGCGCGGCGACGATGAGCTGGCTGATGTGGCAGATGGGATCGGCGCCGTTCCTGGGCGGCGGCTTCGGCCATTTCTTCGTCTATGCGCCCTACAAGATCGAATATGCGATCAACCGCTATGCGATGGAAGTGAAGCGCCAGCTCCACGTACTCGACACGCATCTGGCCGACAACCGCTACATGGCGGGCGACGACTACACCATCGCCGACATGGCGATCTGGCCCTGGTATGGCGGCGTCGCGCGCGGGGACGCCTATCCGGGCGCGGCCGAGTTCCTCAACACCGCCGAATATGCGCATTTCAACCGCTGGGTCGCGGAAGTCGGCGCGCGCGAAGCCGTGCAGCGCGGCCGGCTGGTCAATCGCGGTACGGGACCGGAGGACCAGCGCGTGCCGGAGCGGCATTCGGCAGCGGATATCGACGCGGTGCGGGCGAAGATGCCGGCATAGGACGCCCCCCTCAAGGAAGGGGTTGGGGCGCCTGGTGGAGGCATGCGATACGGTATCCTCGGGCCCGGCCGCCGCAGTATGCCCGGACACGACCCATCCCCGCCCCCTCCCTTCCAGGGAGGGGAGTCGGCGGCGGAAGCCCGCTAGCGACCGGTATATTCCACTCGCGCCGTGCCGGTGGCCCAGACGGGCAGGTACAGCCCCTGCCCCGCCGCCTTGAGTTCGCCGGTGCGCACATCGGCGATGTCGGCGCGGATCACGAAATCCCCGGCGCGCTTCTGGACGATGGCGCGCCGGACCTTGCCGAGCAGCTTGTCGAAATCATGGGTGAAATTCTGGGTGAGCGATTCGGCCAGCGTCTCGGCGACGCCGGGGCTCTGGACGAGGCGGACGAGCAGGTCCCCCTCGATCCGGTCGGTCTCGCCCGAAACGGCCAGCTGCTCGAAATGGACGCGCTGCGAGCCCGGCGCGTTGACCGGCCTGGCGGTGAGCCAGACCAGGCCATGCGTCTCGGTCGTGCCGTTCCGCGGGCGGGCGGCGATCGTCAGGCCCACGGCAATGCGGCCGCCCGTGGTGCCATAGCCGGTCACCTTGTCGAACCGCGCCACCACCGGGCCGATGCCCGGCAGCTCGAAGGGCCGCTGCGCGCGCTTGGCCAGCGCCTTTTGCAGCACCGGCTCCAGCTGGGCATAATCGGCGATCACCGGGATGAAGAAAGCGAGCTTCGCGCCGTGCGCGTCGCGGCCGAGCGGCGGCAGGGGCGTCGGCGCCGGATCCTCGGGGCGCGGGCCGACGAACGTCTCGGTGAGCGCGGCCAGGCCGAGGCGCAGGCGCAGCCGGTTTCCGGCCAGGCCATAGCCGCCATAGTTGAGCTTCTGCGGCGTGATGCGCATCCACACCGGCGGATTCTCGGCATTGAGCTGCAGCGAGGTGAAGCTCTGCCGCCAGGCCTCGGCAACGCGGGCGCGCACGTTGAGCCTGGCGATCTCGCGCGGCAGCGTGCGCTCCAGATCGCGCACCACGGGGCGGAGCTTTTCGTCGGCCTTGTCGGTGAAGGTGATGCGGCGGCCGAGGAAATCGATGCCCGGCGGCGCGGTCCAGTCATAGGCCAGGCGGACGGTCGCCTGGGGCTGCCAGTTCGCGGTCATCGACAGGCGGACCCGGGCATGGACCATCGCCGATCCGGTGGCGGTCTTGCCCTTGAGGAAACCGCCGACATGGCGCGCGGCAATGGCCGCGCGGATCGGCACGTCGGCGATGATCTCGTCGCCCACGCCGCGCAGGCGGATCGCCGAGCGGGTGACCGTGCCGACCACGGTGCAGCCGAGATCGGGCGTGACCTTGAGCTTCCTGCTGAACAGCTTCACCCGCTGCGCCGGCACGCAATTGTCGATCCGCTGGTCGATCGACCAGAGCGTGCGCGGCACTGCCCGTTCGAGCGCACGGCTGAGGACGGAGACGTTCACGTCAAGCGGCACGTCGATCGCCGAGACCTGCCTGGGCACTTCGATGGCGTCGCTGGCCCGGAGCGGCGGCTCGGCCTTCACGTCGAGCGCGGCGCGGAGCCAGAGGAAGCCGGCGCCGGCGGCCGCCGCGAGCAGGGCGAGGACGCTTCCGAAGATCCACAGGCGCCGATGCGGGCGGCGGCGCGGCGGCGGCACTGTCTCTTCGGGCAATATCCTGCTCCCCCTCGGCCTCGACGAGTGATACCCGCAAAACCGCGCGAGGTTCCAGATCAACCGGGTTGACGGCTACCGTCTCCCCTCCCCACCTTACACGCGTACACGTGAGGAACGCCTACCCCCCATGCAGCTCGTCATCGTAGAATCGCCGGCCAAGGCGAAGACCATCGAGAAATATCTCGGCAAGGACTATCGCGTTCTCGCCTCCTACGGCCATGTCCGCGACCTGCCGGCGCGTGACGGCTCCGTCGACCCGGACGAAGGGTTCGCGATGGAATGGGAGACCTATGCCGACAAGTCCAAGCAGCTGAAGGCGATCGCCGACGAGGCGAAGAAGGCCGACCGGCTGATCCTCGCGACCGACCCCGATCGCGAGGGCGAGGCGATCAGCTGGCACGTGCAGGAAGTGCTGCGGAACAAGAAGGCGCTGCCCAGGGAAGTGGAGCGCGTCACCTTCAACGCGATCACCAAGCCGGCGATCCTGACCGCGATGACGCAGCCGCGCGCGCTGGATACCGACCTGATCGACGCCTATCGCGCCCGCCGCGCGCTCGATTATCTCGTCGGCTTCACGCTTTCGCCGGTGCTGTGGCGCAAGCTGCCCGGCGCCAAGTCGGCCGGCCGCGTCCAGTCGGTGGCGCTGCGCCTGATCGTCGAGCGCGAGCGCGAGATCGAAGGGTTCAAGGCCCAGGAATATTGGTCGGTCACCGCCGACATGGAGCAGGACGGCACGCCGTTCACCAGCCGCCTGGTCAAGTGGAAGGGCGACAAGCTCGACCGGCTGTCGATCGGCGACGGCAAGACCGCGGAGGCGGCGAAGAAGTCGGTCGAGGAAGGCCGCTTCACCGTGGTCTCGGTCGAAACCAAGCCGGCGATGCGCAACCCGCCGCCGCCCTTCACCACCTCGACGCTGCAGCAGGAAGCCGCGCGCAAGCTGGGCTTCTCGGCCAGCCACACCATGCGGATCGCGCAAGGTTTGTACGAAGACGGCGCCATCACCTATATGCGTACCGACGGCGTCCAGATGGACCCCGGCGCCATCCAGGAGGCCCGCAAGGCGGTGGCGACGCGCTATGACGGCAGCTATGTGCCCGACAAGCCGCGCGTCTACACCACCAAGGCGAAGAACGCCCAGGAAGCGCACGAAGCGATCCGTCCGACCGACTTCTCCAAGGACCGCGCGGGCTCGGGCGACCATGGCAAGCTCTACGAGCTGATCTGGAAGCGCGCGCTGGCCAGCCAGATGGCCTCGGCCCGGATGGAGCGCACCACGATCGACCTGGAGGACGCGACCGGCCAGCACGGCCTGCGCGCCACCGGCCAGGTGGTGCTCTTCCCCGGCTATCTCGCGCTCTACGAGGAAGGCCGTGACGACGCCCCGGTTGGCCGCTCAGGCCAACAGGCCGACGCGGCTGACGATGAGGATTCGCGCCGCCTGCCGCGGATGAGCGAAGGCGCGACCCCGGCCAAGAAGGCAGTCAATGCCGAGCAGCATTTCACCCAGCCGCCGCCCCGCTTCAGCGAAGCCTCGCTGGTCAAGCGGCTGGAGGAGCTGGGGATCGGCCGCCCGTCGACCTATGCCTCGATCATCCAGGTGCTGAAGGACCGCGCCTATGTCCGCGTCGAGAAGAACCGCTTCTTCGCCGAGGAGAGCGGCCGGCTGCTGACTGCGTTCCTGGAGCGCTTCTTCCAGAAATACGTCAACTACGACTTCACCGCCGAACTGGAGGAGGAGCTGGACGACGTGTCGGGCGGCCGCGCCCAGTGGCAGGCGGTGCTCGAGGCGTTCTGGAAGGACTTCAAGCCCCGCACGGCCGATGTGATGGAGCAGAAGCCGTCGGACATCACCGCGGCGCTCGACGAATTCCTCGCGCCCTATCTCTTCCCGGAAAAGGCGGACGGCAGCGATCCGCGGCTGTGCCCCAATTGCGGCAATGGCCGGCTGGCGCTGCGCGGCGGCAAGTTCGGCGCGTTCATCGCCTGCTCCAACTATCCCGAGTGCAAGTTCACGCGCCGCTTTGCCCAGCCTGGCGGCGAGGACGGTGCGGACAGCGGGCCGGAAGTGCTCGGCCAGGATCCGGACACCGGGCTCAATGTCGAGCGCAAGTCGGGCCGGTTCGGACCCTATATCCAGCTCGGCGAAGGCAAGGAAGCGGCGCGCGCCTCGATCCCCAAGGACGTCGAGCTCGATCTCGAAATGGCGCTCAAGCTGCTGAAGCTGCCGCGCGTGATCGGCGACCATCCGGAAACCGGCAACCCGATCACTGCCTCGATCGGCCGCTATGGCCCGTATCTGGCGCATGACGGGAAATACGCCCGGCTCGGCTCGACCATGGAAGTGTTCGAGACCGGCATGAACGCCGCGGTGGTCAAGCTGGCCGAGGCGGCGGCGAATTCGGGCCGGCCGGCCCGGGGCGCCGCGCGCGAGCCGCTCAAGCTGCTCGGCAAGCATCCGCGCACCGAGGCCGAGATCAAGCTGATGGACGGCCGCTACGGCGCCTATGTCACCGATGGCGAGACCAATGCCACGCTGCCCAAGTCGATCGACAAGGACCAGCTGACGCTCGAGGAAGCCGCCCAGCTGATCGACGCGCGCGCGGCAGCGGGCCCGGCCAAGGGCAAGGGTAAGAAGAAAGCCGCGCCGAAAAAGGCGCCCGCCAAGAAGGCAGCGCCCAAAAAGGCCGCGGCGAAGGCAGGATGAGTCCCGGCATCCGCGCGTTCGGGGAGGCGGACCTGTCCGCCTGCCTGGCGTTGTTCGATGCCAATTGCCCGCGCTTCTTCGCGCCGAACGAGCGCGCGGAATTCGTCGCCTATCTGCGCGCCCATGCCGGCGCGTACCGGCTGTACGAGCGCGACGGCCGGGTGATTGCCGGGTTCGGAGTCGCGCTGCGCGGCGACCGGGCGCGGCTGAACTGGATCATGGTGGATCCCGAGGCGCAGGGATCGGGAGCCGGCGGCGCGATGATCGCCGCGACGATCGCATCGGCCAGGGCAGGCGGCACCCGGGTGATCGATATCGCCGCCAGCCATCTCTCGGCGCCCTTCTTCGCGCGCCACGGCGCACGCGCGCGCCGCCGGATCGCCGATGGCTGGGGCCCCGGGATGCACCGGGTCGACATGGAGCTCAGCCTCGACTGAGGCCGGGCCGGCGGCTCAGGCCGCCCGCACCTCGAAACCGCGAAGCCAGGCCCGCGCGGCCTTCTGTGCCTCGATGATCTCGCGCGCGGTCATGTCCTCGGCAATCTCGGCGCGGCATTCCTGCGCACGCGTGTCGCCGGTAACGGCGGCGATGTTGAACCATTTATGCGCCTCGATCAGATCGACGCCGATGCCGTCCGCGCCGCTCGAATAGACCATTCCCAGATCGTAGCACGCATTGGCATCGCCGCGGGCCGCATCGCGCAGCCGGCTCTCGATAAGGAAACGCGCACTCTTCAGGCTGCTGCCCATGTCGCTTACCCCTTTCCACCCTTTCGTGGTGAATGGGGTTTGGCACTCGAATCCAAAACAAATGGTTAACGGCGTTAACCGTAATTGTTCAGGGTATCGCGATGTTGTCGATCAGCCGGGTGGCGCCGATCCGGGCAGCGGCGAGCAGGCGCAGCGGCCGGTCGGCGGAATAGGCGGCGACGGGCGCCAGCGTGCCGGCATCGGCGAGCGCGACATAGTCGATCTCGAAGCCGGCCGCGGCCAGCGTCTCGCGCGCCTGGACCAGCGCCGCCTCGACATCGCCGCCCTCCGCGATCGCCTTGCCTGCCGCGCCGAGCGCGCGGGGCAGCGCCACGGCCTTGGCGCGCTCCTCGGGCATCAGATAGGCGTTGCGCGACGACAGGGCCAGGCCGTCATCGTCGCGCTGGGTCAGCACCGACTGGATCTCGACCGGCAGGTTCAGGTCCAGGGTCATGCGGCGGATCACGGCGAGCTGCTGCCAGTCCTTCTCGCCGAAAAAGGCGAGATCGGGCTGGACCTGGTTGAACAGCTTGGCGACCACCGTCGCCACGCCGTCGAAATGGCCGGGCCGGTGCGCACCCTCGAGCACCTCGCTCACGCCCGAGACCGAGACGTTGGTCGCGAAGCCTTCGGGATAGACCAGCTCCACCGCGGGCATCCACAGCAGGTCCACCCCCGCGCCCGAGAGCATGCGCGAATCTGCGGCTTCCTTGCGGGGATATTTGGCGAGGTCCTCGTTCGCGCCGAACTGCTTCGGGTTCACGAAGATCGAGACGACCACGCGGTTCGCGGCGCGCCTGGCCGCGTCGACCAGCGCCATGTGCCCGTCATGCAGCGCGCCCATGGTGGGGACGAGGGCGATGCGCTCGCCCGCCTGGCGCCAGGCGGCGATCGCCTCGCGAAGGGCTTCGAGCTGACGGACTGTTTGCACGCGTTAACACTTTCGATAAGACGGAAGCGCGGCCTTCTATGGGGGGCGGGCCGATCGATCAATAAAGGATGTTGGGACGTTGAGCGAAGGATCGAAGCGGCTGCACGTTCTCGTATTCGCGAACGAGAAGGGCGGCACCGGAAAATCCACCACGGCGGTCCACACCGCCATCGCGCTCGCGTCGAAGGGCGCGCGCGTCGCCTGCTTCGATCTCGATCACCGGCAGCGCACCATGGGCCGCTATCTGGACAATCGCGCCGCGACGACGAAGCGCATGGGCCGCGAGCTGCCGATGCCGGTCTATGACACGCATGACGGCGAGAGCATGGCCTATTTCTCCGAGGCGCTCGACCGGCTGGGCACGGGGGCGGACTTCCTGGTGATCGACACGCCCGGCCGCGACGACAAGTTCGCGCGCATCGCCGTCACCAATGCCGACACGCTGGTCACCCCGATGAACGACAGCTTCGTCGATTTCGACCTGATCGGCCAGGTCGACCCCGATACCTTCAAGGTCGTCCGCCCGAGCTTCTATTCGGAGCTGATCTGGGAATCGCGCAAGCGCCGCGCCAAGGCGGACGGCGAGACGATCGACTGGGTGGTGCTGCGCAACCGCATGCAGCACATCGAGGCGCGCAACATGAAGCGCGTGTCGGAGGCGATCGACCAGCTCTCCAAGCGCGTCGGCTTCCGCGTCATCTCCGGGCTTTCCGAGCGCGTGATCTATCGCGAGCTGTTCCCGCAGGGGCTGACCATGCTCGACAGCCGCGAGTTCGGCGAGATGGGCCTGGCGCACGTCGCCGCGCGGCAGGAGCTGCGCGAGATGATGGCCGGGCTGGCGCTCCCCGAAGTCACCATGCCGCTGTTCGCCTGATGGCGAAGCTGATCCTCGCGGCGCTGGTCCTCTACGCGCTGTATCTGCTCGTGCTGCGGCCGCGCTCCAAGGGCCCGCGCATGCCCGAGGAAGAGGCGCGCGCGATCCTGGGCGTGGCGGCCGATGCCGATGACGAGGCGATTCGCTCGGCGCATCGCCGGCTCGTCTCGGCGGTGCATCCGGACAAGGGAGGGTCGGCCGAGCTGACCCAGCGGATCAATTCGGCCCGCGACACGCTGCTGCGGCATGGCCGCTGAGCCCTTGCCCCGGTAGGGCAGACTTCCGCGCCGCGTATCGCCGCGCTCCGAAGCCGGATTGAACTTTCCCCGATATTCGCGAATTAGGCCGGCAGAGATTCCCCCGGGAGGCATCATGACGCATCGTTTCGACCCCACCTCGCTGCGCGAGTACGACATTCGCGGGATCGTGGGGCAGACCCTCGGCCCCGATGATGCGCGCGCGATCGGCCGCGGCTTCGCTACCCTGCTGCGCCGCGCCGGCGGCACGCGCGTGGCGGTGGGGCGCGACGGCCGCCTCTCCTCGCCCGCGCTCGAGGAAGCGCTGATCGACGGGCTCACCAAGTCGGGCTGCTCGGTGGTGCGCACCGGCATGGGCCCGACGCCGATGCTATATTATGCCGAGGCCACGCTGGAAGTGGATGGCGGCATCCAGATAACCGGCAGTCACAATCCCGGCCATTACAACGGCTTCAAGATGGTGTTTCAGCACACCAGCTTCTTCGGCGAGCGAATCCAGCTGCTCGGCCGGATGGCGGCGCAAGGCGATTGGGACGAAGGCGACGGCAGCGAGACGGTGACCGATGCCGATGTCGAGGACCTGTACGTCAGCCGGCTGATCGCGGGCTATGCCGGCGGCGCCTATCGCGTCGGATGGGATACGGGCAACGGCGCCGCCGGCCCGGTGATCGAGAAGCTGGTCAAGCTGCTGCCCGGTGAGCATCACACGCTGTTCACCGATGTGGACGGCAATTTCCCCAATCATCATCCCGATCCTACCGACGAGAAGAACCTCGCCGATCTGAAGCGGCTCGTCGCGGAGAAGCAGCTCGATTTCGGACTTGCCTTTGACGGCGACGGCGACCGGCTGGGCGCGATCGACGGGCAAGGCCGCGTGATCTGGGGCGATCAGCTTCTGTCCATATTGGCGGAACCCGTCCTGCGCGTGGAACCCGGCGCCACGATCATCGCCGATGTGAAGGCATCGCGGATGCTGTTCGATCGAATCGCGGAGCTGGGCGGCAAGCCGCTGATGTGGAAGACCGGGCACAGCCTGGTGAAGACCAAGATGAAGGAAACCCATGCCCCGCTCGCCGGCGAGATGAGCGGCCACATCTTCTTCGCCCAGGACTATTACGGCTTCGACGATGCGCAATATGCCGCGATCCGGCTGATCCAGGCGATCCATGTGATCGGCAAGTCGCTGACCGAGCTGAAGGACGCGATGCCCCGGCTGGTCAACACGCCCGAGATGCGCTTCCAGGTGGACGAGAGCCGCAAGTTCGCAGTGGTCGACGAAGTGCTGGACCGGCTCGAAGCCGATGGCGCCGATGTCGACCGCACCGATGGCGCCCGAGTGAACACCCCCGATGGCTGGTGGCTGCTGCGCGCCTCGAACACGCAGGACGTGCTCGTCGCCCGCGCCGAGGCCCGCGACCAGGCCGGGCTCGACCGGCTGCTCGCCCAGATCGACGACCAGCTGGCAAAGAGCGGGCTCGTGCGCGGGGAGACGGTGGGGCATTGATGGCGGCCGGATCGGTTCCCGAATTCCTCGACGCGCTCGATCCCGCGCATCGCGCCGCCGTCGAGGCGCTGCGTGCGCTGGTCGCCGAGGCGGCGCCCGGGCTGGTCGAGGAATTGAAGTGGAACGCGCCGAGCTTCCGCGACGCCCAGGATCACAAGGTGACGCTCGGCATCGATCGCAAGGGCGGCATCCGGATCGTCCTGCATCGCGGAGCGACGGCGAAGGCGATGCCGGGCTTCCGGTTCGAGGATCCCGCCGGCCTCGCGCAATGGCCCGCACCCGATCGCGGGGTGATCCAGCTCCGCGACGCGGATGACGTCATCGCGCATGGCGATGCGCTGCGCGACATCGTCCGCCGCTGGGTCGCCGCCACCGCCTGATCGGCCATCGGGGCGATTCGACTCGCAATTCCGCCGCTTAGCCCCCATTTGGGGGTCATGGCGTCATCCCATCCGCCCATCATCCGTGTCATCGATCTCGAAACCACCGGCGACAAGCCGCCGGCCCATGCCGTGTGCGAGATCGGCTGGCAGGACGTCGCGATGGGCAAGGACGGGCGCTGGGAGCTTCATGGCGAGGGCGGCAACCGGCTGGTTAACCCGGGCCGGCCGATCCCGCCGCTCACCATGGCGATCCACCATATCCGCGACGAGGACGTCGCCGACGCGCCCTGGTGGCACGACGTCGCGCGGCCGATCCTCGATCCCTGGCCGCGCCGCGTGGCGCTGGCGGCACACCGGGCCAGCTTCGAGGAGCAATATTGCACCCCGGCCCTCACCCGCGGCGCCGACTGGATCTGCACCTGGAAATGCGCGCTGCGGCTATGGCCCGACAGTGGCGGCTTCTCGAACCAGTTCCTGCGCTACTGGCGCAATCCCGAGGGGCTGGTGCACGAGCGCGGCCTGCCCGCGCACCGCGCCTTTCCGGACGCCTATGTCACTGCGCACCATCTGCGCGACATGCTGAACGAGGTGGACGTCGCCCAGCTGGTCGAATGGTCCAAATCGCCGGGCCTTTTGCCGCGCGTCCGCTTCGGGCCCGATCGCGGCAAGGAGTGGAGCGAGATCGACGACGATTCGCTCGCCACCTTCCTGAGCGATCGCGACGAGGACGTGCGCTTCACGGCGCAGACCGAGTTCGCGCGCCGTCGCGGCGGAGCGCCGGCGGGGCGCGACGCGCCGGCCCAGCGGCTGCTGTTCTGATCGCGCTCGCAATGTAGGATTTCGTCGCGGAAACGCGCGGAGTTCAGCGCTTGCCGGCGATCAGCCAGCGCACCCCTTCGAGGACGATGCCATAGACCAGGTGCGAAGCCGCGCCATAGGCGTGCCGGGCAAGCGGCGTGTCGTCGGGTCCGGGCGCCAGGCCGGCGGCAGGCGCTGCGGCTTCGTCGAGCAGCGCGCTGGTGGCGATGCCATAGGCGCCGCCGAACCCGGCGCTCGCCTCGGGCTTATATTCGGTGATCACGCCATAGATGCCGCCGAGCACCGCGCCGGTGACATAGTGGATCGCCAGCCCCGCCGGCTCGCGCCAGGGCTCGGGCACCGGTGCGCCGACCAGCGCCGCGCTCGCCTGGTCGGCAGCCTTCACCGTCGCCGGATCCTCGTTCCCGCCCTCCTCGGGCAGCAGCTTCTCCGCCTGGTGCTGAAAGGCGGCCATCGCCGCGGATGCGACGAGCCCGGCGGCGACACCGGCGAGAAGGCCGAGAAGGGGACGGGGCTTTGCCATCGGGAACTCCGGAACAGGGATCGGCTCGACAGCCCATCCCTGCCCGGCTCCCGGCGTCACATCAATATCGGGGCATCAATATTGAACGCGCTCGGCCTTGAGATTGTGCTTGGCGAGATAGGCCTGGACGCTGTCGGCACCGGCCAGGTGCCCCGCGCCGACCGCGACGAACACGGTGCCCGGCTTGGCCATGCGGGCGTCGATCCAGTTCGCCCAGCGGGCGTTGCGATCGGCGAGCAGCACCTTGGCCAGTTCGGGCGTCTTGCGTACTTCCTCGTTCAGCGTCGCGCCCAGCGCATCGGGATCGCCCGCGCTCCACTGCGCGACCATCTTGTCGATCTTCGGGCCGATCTTGTCGAACTCCTTCACCGTATGGGCCAGGAACTGGACCTGCAGGTCTGCCGGCAGCGTGTCGAAGAAGCCGATCTGCTGCTCGAAGGTCTCGAGCCCTTCGAGCCGCTTGTTGGCGGCCTTGGCGGCGGCGGTGACGGTCACCTCCACGCCGCTGGCCGGGTCATAGCCCAGCTTGCCCAGCGGCAGCATGTTGAGCATCATCGCCGCATACCATGGTTCGAAACGATCCAGCGCCGTGGCCGGCATGCCGAGGCTGGTCAGCGCGCCTGCGAGCGCCGGCCGGGCATCCTCGGGCAGCTTGGCGGTGAGCGCGGGGTCGCTCTCCGGCGCAACCGCGGCCTTCATGATCACCCCCTTGATCACCTCGGGCTCGGGCTCGATCATCTCGAGCACCACCGTGTCGCTCTTGTCGAACGCGGCCTTCACTGCCTTGTCGAACCAGCTGAGCCCGGGCTTCAGCACATGGACGGTGCCGAACAGATAGATGGTGGTATCGGCATCCTTGACTACCCAGAGCGCCGGATCGGCTTCCTTGGCGGCCGGTGCCGCGGCCGCCTTCGGCGCGGCCTGGGCATGGGCGACCGCCGGCAGCGTGGCGAGAGCGGTGAAGCCCGCCAGAACGGTGAGCAACTTCTTCTTCAGCATCGTGAGATCACTCCAGTTGCGCGGCCTTCAGGGCCGAAGTTTCTTCCAGAAATAGACGGCGCTCATGACAATCACGGTCGCCACGAAGAGGATTTCGTGATCGGGCTCGCGAACCAGGCCGCCCTTCCACAGGAAGAACCAGGCCGGATAAACGAGCGCGTAGAAATGGATCGCGATCGTGCCCGCGATCAGATTGTCCTGCCGCTCCACCTCGTCGATATCGCGGTAGAAATACCAGGTGCCGCCGCCTAGGACGGCGACGAAGATCACGGTGATCGCGACCGCCCAGATCGCGGGCAGGCTGCCCGACGGGCTCTTCTCGATCGCGACGAGGGTGCCGCCGATCACGGCGCCCAGCAGCATGAAGCCCGACATCATCAGCCAGAAACGATTGCGGCGCGCCACCTCCGCACGTTCGCCGGGGCCCGTCCGCTCAGTCATCCCCGCCTCCCGACTCGCCATCGAAAAATATCTCCTCGATGGGCATGGCGAACAGACGCGCGATCTTGAACGCGAGCGGCAGCGACGGATCGTGCTTGCCCGTCTCGATCGCGTTCACCGCCTGGCGCGACACGCCGAGCCGACCGCCAAGCTCCGCCTGGCTCCAGTCGCGTTCGGCGCGCAGCACTTTCAGCCGGTTTCGCATCCCTTGTTCGTCATGTCCCCATGACCTGACATCTTGTCAGGTACACCTTACATAGCGAGTCGCGGGGAATTGTCAACAAGACCTGACATTATGTCAGGATCGGCTAGCTCGCGATTTCCTTGATCGGGACGGACGCGTCGGCGATCGCCGCCGGATCCACGGCGAGCCCTTCCACCACCAGCCTGCGGCCCTGGACATAGTCCTTGACCGCGTTGACGCAGTCGAGCGCGATCACCCGGCCCTGGCGATAATAGACCAGCGAGAAGCTGCGCGCGGCGGGATCGCCGCGGACCACCGCGGCATCATGCCCCGCCGAGATGCCGACGGTCTGGAGCTTGAGGTCGTACTGGTTGGACCAGAACCAGGGCACCGCGTCGTAGCTCGCCTCGATGCCGCAGATCGTCTTCGCGGCGACGCTGGCCTGGTCGTTGGCGTTCTGGACCGATTCGAGGCGGACCGCCGTGTCGGCGGCATAGCGGTTCACGTGCAGCGCGCAGTCGCCGACCGCAAAGACGTCCGCCAGGCTGGTGCGGGACTGTGCATCGACGAGCACGCCGTTGCCGCCCGTGGCCCCGGCCGCGAGCAACGGCTCGACGGCGGGCAGGATGCCGATGCCGACAATGGCCATGTCGGCCGGGATCACTTCGCCGCCCGCCAGGCGCACGCCGGTGACGCGGGCCTCGCCCTCGATCGCCGCGACCTGCGCGCCGAGCCGAACCTCGACGCCATGGGCGCGATGCTCGGCCTCGAAGAAGCGCGACAGCGGTTCGCCGGCGACGCGGGCGAGGACGCGGTCCAGCGCCTCGATCACGGTCACCTGCTTGCCGAGCTTGGCGAGGACCGCCGCCGCCTCCAGCCCGATATAGCCGCCGCCGACCACCGCGACCCGGGAAACGCCGTCCAGCTCGGCCATCATCCGATCGACATCGGCGCGGGTGCGCACGGTATGGATGCCGGCAAGGTCATGGCCGTCACAGGCCAGGCGGCGCGGCTTGCCGCCGGCCGCCCAGATCAGCTGACCATATCCGATCGCCTCGCCGTCCGCGATGACGGCATGCGCGACGGGATCGACCGCGGTGACGGTGCGCCCCGGGAGTAGCGTCACCTGGCGCTCCTCCCAGAAGGCCGCGTTGCGGATCAGCAGCCGCTCGAAGGGCTTCTCGCCCGAGAGATATTCCTTGGAGAGCGGCGGGCGCTCATAGGGCAGCTCCGGCTCGTCGCCGAGCAGCGCGATGCTGCCGTCGAACTTGTTCTGGCGGAGCGCGATCGCGGCCTGGGCACCGCCATGGCCGGCACCGATGATGAGGACGTCGTATCTCATGCGTTCAGCCGCTCCGCATGCCAGGCGACATGTGCGCCGAGAAAGGTGGAGACGAAATAATAGCTATGGTCATAGCCGGGCTGGAGCCGCTGGGTGAGCGCGATGCCCGCCCTGGCGCAGGCAGCCTCCAGCAGCTCGGGCTTGAGCTGGGCATCGAGGAAGGGATCGTCGGCGCCGGTATCGACCAGCAGCTCGGGCAGGCGGGCGCCGTCCTTGATCAGCGCGACGGCGTCATGGGCGCGCCACCCCGCCCGGTCGGCGCCGAGATATCCGCCCAGCGCCTTCTCGCCCCAGGGCACCCGGCTGGGCGCGGCGATCGGCGAAAAGGCGGAGACGGAGCGGAAGCGGCCCGGATTGCGCAGGCCGATGGTGAGCGCGCCATGCCCGCCCATCGAATGGCCGGTAATGCCCTGGCGGCCCATGTCCGCCGGGAATTCCGCGCCGATCAGCGCCGGCAGCTCCTGCTCGACATAGCTGCGCATCCGGAACTGCGCCGCCCAGGGCGCTTCGGTCGCGTCGAGATAGAAGCCGGCGCCCTGGCCGAAATCATAGGCCTCGTCATCGGGCACGCCCGGCCCGCGCGGCGAGGTGTCCGGCGCGACCAGGATCACGCCGTGCCGGGCGCATGCCGCCCGATACTCGCCCTTCTCGGTGACATTGGCATGGGTGCAGGTCAGCCCGGACAGGAACCACAGCACCGGCAGCTTCGCGCCAGGCCCATGTTCGGGCACGAAGACGGAGAAGGTCATGTCGGTGCCCGTGGCGGCGGAGGCGTGGCGATAGACGCCCTGCATGCCGCCCTGGGACTTGTTCGAGGAAAGCTGTTCCATGGACGGCCCTTCAGCGGAAGACGATGGTGCGATTGCCGTTGCGGAAGACGCGGCGCGCGCCGATCCACTGCACCGCGCGGGCGAGCACCTGCGCCTCGATGTCGCGGCCGATGCGGATCATGTCGTCGACCGATGCGCGATGGTCGACCCGCTCGACCGCCTGCTCGATGATCGGCCCCTCGTCGAGTTCGCTGGTGACGAAATGCGCGGTGGCGCCGATCAGCTTCACGCCGCGCGCATGCGCCCGGTGATAGGGCCTGGCGCCCTTGAACCCCGGCAGGAAGCTGTGATGGATGTTGACGCATTGTCCCGCCAGTCGCTCGGCGAGCGCCGGCGACAGGACCTGCATGTAGCGCGCGAGGATCAGATAGTCCGCCCTGGCGCGATCGAACTCGGCGAGGAGCGCTGCCTCCTGCCGGGCCTTGTCCTCGGGCAGCAGGAGGAAGGGCAGGCCGTGCCATTCGGTAAGGTCGCGCAGCGTGTCATGGTTCGAGACCACGCCCGCGATCTCGACGCCCAGGCCGCCGGTCTTCCAGCGGTGGAGCAGGTCGTTGAGGCAGTGCGAGCCCCGCGATACCGCGATCAGGATACGCGGGAACCTGTCGCTCTCCGCCATCGCCCAGTCGAAGCCGAAGCGCTCGGCCACCGGCGCGAAGGCCTCGCGCAGCGCCGCGGTCTCGAACGGCTCCCCCACCGCCTTGAACTCGACGCGCATGAAGAAGCGGCCCGAATCGAGATCGGCATATTGCTGGCTGTCGAGGATGAAGCCGTCGCGCGCGGCGAGGAACCCGCTCACCGCCGCGACGATGCCCGGCCGGTCCTCGCAGTCGAGGGTCAGGATCCAGGCCGGCGCGGTCATGCGCGGCGGGCCGGCTGCCACGGCATCACAGCGCCTCCACCTGCGTGGCCGTGGCCGCGTCGCCGGTATTGGGCGTGCCCATGGGCTCGATCACGATGAGCTTCACTTCGCCCCGGCGCGCGACCGGCCGATGCTCGACGCCGCGCGGCACGACGAAGATCTCGCCCGGATGGAGCGTGACCGTGCGGTCGCGCAGCTCGATGTCGAGCACGCCCTCGAGCACCAGGAAGAAGTCGTCGGTCTCGGGATGGCTGTGCCAGACGAACTCGCCCGCCACCTTCACGATGCGGATGTCGTTGTCATTATAGCGCGCGACGATGCGCGGCGCCCAATGCTCGGAGAAGCCGGCGAACTTCTCCGCCAGGTTGACGACTTCGCTCATGCCGGCACCCGCCACAGCCCGCACAGCTTGTTGCCGTCGGGATCGCGGAGATAGGCGAGGTGCATCTTGCCGAAGGGCAGCTCGCGCAGACCGGGCGGATCCTCGATCGACTTGCCACCCGCCGCGACGCCGGCATCGTGCCAGGCCACGACCTGCTCGGGGCTGTCCATCGTGAAGCCGATCGTGCCGCCATTGGCGTGACAGGCGGGATCGCCGTCGAGCGGCGCCGAGACCATGAAGATCCCGCCTTTGTGCAGATAGATCAGCCGGCCCTTCTCGTCGGTCATCGCCGGCCGGCCGCCGAGCGCGCCGAACAATGCGTCGTAAAAGGCCCGAGAACGGGCGAGATCGTTGCTGCCGAGCATGACGTGGCTGAACATGGCGCTCTCCTCAATAGACGACGACGCTGCGGATGCTCTCGCCCGCATGCATCAGATCGAAGCCCTTGTTGATCTCCTCCAGCGTGAGGACATGAGTGATCATCGGATCGATCGCGATCTTGCCGTTCATGTACCAGTCGACGATCTTCGGCACGTCGGTCCGGCCCTTGGCGCCGCCGAACGCCGTGCCCTTCCAGACGCGGCCGGTGACCAGCTGGAAGGGGCGCGTCGCGATCTCCCTGCCCGCCTCGGCCACGCCGATGATGATCGATTCACCCCAGCCGCGATGGCAGCATTCGAGCGCGGTGCGCATCACTTCGGTATTGCCGGTGGCGTCGAAGCTGTAGTCGGCGCCGCCATCGGTGAGCGCGAGCACTTCGGCGATCACTGCTTCGCGCGACTTGCCCTTGCCATCGATGAAATGAGTCATGCCGAACTTGCGGCCCCATGCCTCGCGGTCCGGATTGATGTCGACGCCGACGATCACGTCCGCGCCGACCATCCTGGCACCCTGGATCACGTTGAGGCCGATCCCGCCCAGGCCGAACACCACCACCTTCTCGCCGACCTGGACCTTGGCGGTGTTGACCACGGCGCCGACGCCGGTGGTGACGCCGCAGCCGATATAGCAGCTGGTCTGGAACGGCGCGTCCTCGCGGATCTTCGCCACCGCGATCTCGGGCAGCACGGTGAAGTTCGAGAAGGTCGAGCAGCCCATATAATGGTAGATCGGCTGGCCCCTGTACGAGAAGCGCGTGGTGCCGTCGGGCATCAGGCCCTTGCCCTGGGTGGCGCGGATCGCGGTGCACAAATTGGTCTTGCCCGACAGGCACGACTTACACTGGCGGCATTCGGGCGTGTAGAGCGGGATCACATGGTCGCCCGGCTTCACGCTGGCGACGCCCGCGCCCACCTCGCGGACGATGCCCGCGCCTTCATGGCCGAGCACGCTCGGGAAGATGCCCTCGGAATCGAATCCGTCGAGCGTATAGGCGTCGGTGTGGCAGATGCCGGTCGCCATGATCTCGACCAGCACTTCGCCGGCCCTGGGCCCTTCGAGGTCGAGCTCGACGATCTCGAGCGGTTTCTTCGCTTCGAAGGCGACGGCGGCGCGGGTCTTCATCGGTCTTGCTCCTTGCTCGGCGGCGTGATCGGGGAAACGCCGCCTTGTTGCAAGGCATCAGCGCATGGCGCGGTCCTGCGGGCGATAGAGGGTGAGGAAGATGCCGCCCCACCAGAGGATACCGGCAAAGGCGGCGAATTCCAGAAAGGGCCGCACGAAGCCCGAAAGGAACACGAGGCAGGCGAAGAGCAGGCCGGCAAGCTGCACCCAGCCCGGCAGGCTCCCGGCCATGCGCGCCTCGCGCACCGTCAGCGTCGCCCAGAGGGCCACCCCGGCATGGCCGAGCATGGTCAGCGCGGCGACGAGATCGGCGCGTGGTGAGATGCGCCCCTGGCCGATCAGCGCAGTCGCCTCGATCTTGAAATGCGCGGCGATGGCGAGGCAGAGGATGCCGGCGCCGCCGGCAAGCAGCGCCACGTCCCGCCCCGGCGTGCGCGGGCCGACCGGCGCGGCGAGCGTGAGCATCGCGAGCAGCAGCGCGCTCGCAAGCACACAGCGGACGATCTCGTTGGCGAGCAGCAATCCCCAATAGGGCTGTGCCATATCCAGCTTGTTCCGCGCGATCGCCACGAACGGGTCCGCGGCCCCTGCCAGATCGTGCGACACGTCGCCCAGCACGATCGCCGCGACCGCGAGCAGCAGGCAGAACAGTGCCGCGACCGTGCCGAAGGGCCTTCCACTATTACCGGCAAAGGGACGCTGCACGGCATTCCTCCCATGTGTGTTGTTATTGTAATACACTTACATGCCTGCCGGCGCAAGCCCTGCCCGCGCCCCGAGGCTGTCGCCGAAACGGCCCCAATCCGCGGCGACGCCATCGCAAGGGCCATGATATGCCCGGCGAACGCACGGCAACCTGAGGGAGAGCGATCATGGAAGCGACTGCGAACACCGCCGCGGGCAATGTCTATGTGTTCAACATGACCAGCCAGGACCTGAACCTGAGCGCCAATGGCCTGAGCACGGCCGGCGGGACGATAGCGGGCTGGAGCCAGTCGGGCGCGGGCATGTACCAGCCGCGCAGCCAGGCGGTGCCGCGCCGGCTCAACGCGAGCGAAAGCCCGGGCTGCTTCTTCAACGGCACCAACAGCCTCGCGCTCATGTGGATCGACGGCCTGTACTTCGCGACCGTCCGGATCGACGGCAGAATGTTTCCGCTCAACCAGGACCTGATCCTGCTGATCACCCAGAACAAATGGCATCTCGTCAATCAATATGCGGTCGAGGTGGCGGAAGGGGACGTGCTGCCCATGACCGGGCTGCGTGAGGCTCTGGCGGCAGCGGAGGCGCCGTAGCGCCGGGACGGATCGACGTTCGACCAATCCTATCCCGGAGGGGGAGGAATGTCGGCCACACCTTGCGTGCTGAAAGCAGATACAACCCTTCGCGCGCCCCGCACGGCGCCTCTCCGCTTGGCCGATCGCGTCCGCTGCGCCTATGGGCGCGGGGATGGTCTATTTCGATGTGCAGCGCCGCGATCTTGCCGATCTTGCCGAGCGTTCGCGCGCCCGGCGGCTGACGGTGCCGGCGGGGCGGGACTTCGCCTCCAACGATTATCTGGCGCTGGCCGGCGATCCCGCGCTGGCGGCTGCGGTGCGCGGCGCGATCGATGCGGGCGTGCCGATCGGATCGGGCGGCTCGCGGCTGCTGCGCGGCAACCATGCCGAGCATGCGCGGCTGGAAGCGGAGGCGGCCCGCTTCTTCGGGGCGGAACGCGCGCTCTATTTCTCCACCGGCTATGCGGCGAATGCAGCCCTGCTCGCCACCCTGCCCCAGCGCGGCGACCTGATCGTCCATGACGCGCTGATCCATGCCAGCGCGCATGAAGGCATGCGGCTGAGCCGGGCCGAGGCGCGCGGCGCGGCGCATAACGACGTGGACGGCTTTGCCGATGCGATCGCCGCCTGGCGAGCCGGGGGCGGCACCGGGCGTGTGTGGATCGTGGTGGAGAGCCTCTATTCGATGGATGGCGACCAGGCGCCGCTCGCCGCGCTCGCCGAAGTCGCGGACCGGCATGAGGCGATCCTGATCGTCGACGAGGCACACGCCACCGGCGTATTCGGGCCCGACGGGCGCGGCCTGGCGGCAGGGCTGGCCGGCCGGCCGAACCTGATCACGCTGCATACCTGCGGCAAGGCGCTGGGCTGCGAAGGCGCGCTGCTGTGCGGGCCGCAGGTCGTGCGCGACTTCCTGGTCAATCGCGGCCGCGCTTTCATCTTCTCGACCGCGCCCTCGCCGCTGATGGCGGCAGCGGTGCGGGCTGCGCTCGGGCTGATTGCCGAGCCCGGGCGGCGCGCGCGGCTGCGGGCGCTGATCGGCCGCGCCGAGCAGCTGCTGGCGCCTGCCGGAGTGCGGCCGACGGGCTCGCAGATCCTGCCGCTGGTGATCGGCGACGATGCGCGGACCATGGAAATGGCGGCGGCGCTGCAGGCCCAGGGTTTCGACGTGCGCGGCATCCGCCCGCCGACCGTGCCGGCGGGCACTTCGCGGCTGCGCGTCTCGCTGACGCTCAATGCCGGCGAGGACGACGTCGCCGCTCTCGCCGATGCGCTGCGGGGCCTGGCATGAGGATCGTCGTCACCGGCACCGATACCGATATCGGCAAGACCGTGTTCGCCGCCGGCCTGGCCGGAGCCCTGGGCGCAACCTATTGGAAGCCGGTGCAGAGCGGGCTCGAGGGCGCCAGCGATGCCGAACGGGTCGCGGCCCTGTCCGGCGCGGCGGTGCTGCCCGAGGCCTATCGGCTGAACACCCCCTGCTCGCCGCACCTGGCCGCCGAGATCGACGGCGTGACGATCGATCCGGCGCGGCTCGATCCGCCCGCGATCGACCCGCTGGTGATCGAGGGCGCCGGCGGCGTGCTGGTGCCGGTGACGCGCGAACTGCTCTATGCCGATCTGTTCGCGCGCTGGCGATTGCCGGTGATCCTCGTCGCCCGCACTGCGCTGGGCACGATCAACCACAGCCTGCTCTCGATCGAGGCACTCCGCGCCCGCGGCGTGCCGATCCTCGGCGTGGCGTTCATGGGCGCGGCGAACGAGGACAGCGAGGCGACCATCGCCGCGATCGGCGGGGTCCGCCGGCTCGGGCGGCTGCCGATGCTCGACACGCTCGACCGCCCCACCCTCGCCGCCGCCTTCGCGCGAGCCTTCACCCGCACGGACTTCACCATATGACTTCCCCCGTCTGGCATCCCTTCACCCAGCACGGGCTCGGCGAGCCGATCCCCGAAGTGGTGTGCACCGAAGGTGCGACGCTGCACACGCGAGACGGACGGCGCTTCGTCGATGCCATCTCCTCCTGGTGGGTGACGACGCATGGGCACTGCCATCCGCGGATCATGGCCGCGATCGCCGAGCAGGCGAGCCGCATGGACCAGATCATCTTCGCCGGCTGGACCCATGAACCAGCCGAGGCACTCGCCCGCGAACTGGTGCGGATCCTGCCCGATCCGCTTGCCCATGTCTTCTATTCGGACAGCGGCTCGACCAGCGTCGAAGTGGCGTTGAAGATGGCCTTGGGCTTCTGGGACAATCGCGGCGAACCCCGCCACCGCATCGTCGTGATGGAGCATGGCTATCATGGCGACACGATCGGCGGCATGTCGGTCGGCGCGCGCGGCGTGTTCAACCGGCCCTATCAGCCCTTGCTGTTCGACGTGGCGACCATCCCCTTTCCCGAGCCCGGACAGAGCCAGGCGACGCTCGACGCGCTCGAGGCCGAGTGCCGCGGCAAGCCTGCCGCGCTGCTGGTCGAGCCGCTGGTGCTCGGCGCGGGCGGCATGAAATTCTATCCCGCCAGCCTGCTCGCCGAAATGCGCCGGATCTGCACGGCGCATGGCGTGCTGTTCATCGCCGACGAAGTGATGACCGGCTGGGGCCGCACCGGCACGCTGCTGGCCTGCGAGCAGGCGGGCGTGGTGCCTGACATACTCTGCCTGTCCAAGGGACTGACCGGCGGGGCGATCCCGCTGGCGGTGACGCTGGCGACCACCCCGATCTTCGAAGCGCATCTGTCGACCGACCGGGCGCGGATGTTCTTCCACTCATCGAGCTACACCGCCAATCCGATCGCCTGCGCGGCGGCCAACGCCAATCTGGCGATCTGGCGCGACGAGCCGGTGCGCGCGCGCATCGCCGATCTGGGCGACCGCCAGCAGGACCATCTCGACGCGCTCGCCCGGCATCCGCTGGTCCGCAATCCGCGCCGGCTGGGCACGATCGTGGCGGCGGAAATGGGGGGGAACGAATCGACCTATCTCGATTCGATGGGCCCACGCCTGCGCGATTTCGCGCTGGCATGCGGCGTGCTGATCCGGCCGCTGGGCAACACCGTCTATGTGATGCCGCCCTATTGCATCGACGATGCCGATCTCGCCGCAGTCTATGGCGCGGTCACGGATTTCCTGGAGCGGGAACCCCGCATGGGGGATTTGTTCGCCTTCTAGGGGCGAGTGGTGCTGCCGGTGAGGATTGAACTCACGACCTCAGCCTTACCAAGGATGCGCTCTACCACTGAGCTACGGCAGCACTCGCTCGAACGGTCCGGCAGTGCCGGGTCCCAAGCGGGAGGCGCCTATGTGCTTGGGCGGGACCGATTGTCAACCCGCCCATGGTCGGTTTATCGCAGGAAGATGAGCGAAGCGGAGAAGAAGGCCCGTCTGGCCGAGGCGCTGCGGGCCAATCTGAGGAAACGCAAGACGCAGGCACGCGCCCAGGCCGCGGCCGGCGACGCGCCCGATTCTCAAGACCCCGATTCCCAGGGCCCCGATTCTCAGAGCGACGCCACCCAGAGCGACACGCGATCGGCAGCGTCATAGGCATTGCGCGCGATCGCGTGCGGCCCGAGCAGATACATCGCCATCGTGACCGCGCCCGCCAGGAACCACATCACCCGATAGGTGCGCACTTCGCTTCTAACCATGCCAACTCGTCCCCGCCCAGCTGCGGACCCAGAATCCGCAGCACCTCGGCATGATAGGCATTGAGCCAGGCAAGTTCCTGCACGGTTAGCAAAGATGGTTTAACCAGCGTTCGCTCGATCGGCGCGAAGGTCAGCGTCTCGAAGCCGAGCATCTGTTGTTCCGCACCCGAAATCAACTGCTTGACCACCAGCACCAAGTTCTCGATCCGGATGCCGAATTCCTGCGCCTTATAGTAACCGGGCTCGTTCGACAGGAACATGCCCTCGCGCAGCGGCTCCAGGCTCTGGCCGCCCGGATAAAAGGGCTGGGCGATGCGCTGCGGCCCCTCGTGCACCGAGAGATAGGAGCCCACGCCATGCCCGGTGCCATGGCCGTAATCCAGGCCGACTTCCCACAAGGGGCGCCGCGCGAAGCTGTCGAGCTGGGCGCCGGTGGTGCCGTCGGGGAAGATCGCGGTGGCGATGGCGATATGGCCCTTGAGGACGCGGGTGAAGCGATCCTTCATCTCGTCGCTCGCCTCGCCCACCGGCATCACCCGCGTCACGTCGGTGGTGCCGTCGGCGTACTGGCCGCCCGAATCGACGAGATAGAGCTGGCCGGGCTCGATCGGCAGGCTCGATTCGTCCGTCACCTTGTAGTGCGGGATCGCGCCATTGGGGCCGGTGGCGGAAATGGTGTCGAAGCTCAGATCCTTGAGCACGCCGGTCGCCTCGCGGAATTCGCGCAGCTTGTCGGCGGCGGACATCTCGGTGAGCCCGCCCCGGGGCGCGGTTTCCTCGAACCATTTCAGGAAGCGCGAGAGCGCGGCGCCGTCGCGGGCCTGCGCGGCCTTCTGCCCGGCGATCTCGGCGGGGTTCTTGATCGCCTTGGCCAGGATAACCGGATCGCGCAGTGCCAGTATCTTCGCCCCGCCGGCGTCGAGCGCATCGAACACGGCGGCGACGGCGCTGCCCGGATCGGCGGCGACACGCTTGCCGGTAAAGCCCTTGAGCGCGGGAGCGAAGGCGGCGCGATCATGGATGCGGATCGCATTGCCGAGATGCTGGCGAACCGCGTCGCTCATCTTCTCGGGCGCGACGAACAGGTCGGCGGTGCCGTCGGCGTTGACGATCGCATAAGCGAGCGCGACCGGCGTGTGGCTGACATCGGTGCCGCGGATGTTGAACGCCCAGGCGATCGAATCGAGCGCGGAAAGCACCACGGCATCGGCCTTGCGCTCGGCC
This sequence comes from Sphingomonas sp. NPDC092440, assembly GCF_044754985.1. Lineage (NCBI taxonomy): Bacteria > Pseudomonadati > Pseudomonadota > Alphaproteobacteria > Sphingomonadales > Sphingomonadaceae > Sphingomonas > Sphingomonas sp. NPDC092440. Next base: position 77,793 of record NZ_JBIVQA010000013.1, read on the forward strand.
AGCCAGTCGGCGATCTCGGCGCGCTTGGCGGGCGAGGACTTGCCGGCGGCCGCGTCGGACTGGATCGCCAGCGTCGCGTCGCTCGGCGCCGGCTTGTCCGGCCACACCGCGTCGATCGGGTTGGTGTCGACCGCGACCAGCTCCGCGCCCTTCTCGGCAAGCGCCTTGCGCGCTTCCTCCACCCAGCCGCGGGTGTGCAGCCAGGGATCATAGCCGATGCGGCCGCCGTCCGGCGCATGCACGCCGAGCCAGGCCGAGACGCTGGTGGCGGGCACGCCGACATATTCCCAGTCCTGCGCCGAGACCTGCTGACGGACCTGGAGCGTGTAGCGCCCGTCGGTGAAGATCGCCGCTTCCTGGGGCAGCACCACCGCGGTGCCGGCCGAGCCCTGGAAGCCGGTGAGCCAGGCGAGGCGCTGGGCATAGGCGCCGACATATTCGGACATATGCTCGTCGGTGAGCGGCACCACGAAACCGTCGAGACGGTCGCGCTTCAGCTGCTCGCGCAGGGCCTGGAGGCGGTCGGCATAGCTGGACATCGGATCATCCTTCGAACTTGACATTCGCCGCCAGGCTGCACGTCCTTCGCTCCTTCGGGAAGGAAAGGACGCGCAAAGCCCGCGACTCCACATGGCGCGGTGTTGGCCGATGGAATCCCATTTTGGAAGCCGCACCGCGCTTTGCTAGGCAGAAGCGGTGAATAGACGGCTGAAACGGGGGCTCGGGCGGTTGGCGCTGATGGTCGGGGGACCGTTGCTGGCGCTATGGGGTATCTCGCTCTGGCTGCATCACGAAGCGGTGCAGCATCTGCACAAGGCCATCGGCGCGAGCATATCCGCCCGCCATATCGATCACCTGGCCGACCAGATCGTCGCCAGGCAGATGAACGGCTGGGTGGGTGGAAGCGGCGTGCCGGTCATGGTCTGCCTGCTGGGGCTGTTATGGATCGCCGTCCATTTCGGCTTCGCGGTGCCGCTGGCGCCCGTGAAGGCATTGCGCACGCGCCGGCTGGTGCTGCGCCGCGCCCGTCCCGACGACGTGACTGCATTCCACGCGATCCTCACCGATCCGCCGACCCTGCGATACTGGGGCCAGGCACCGCACCGGTCGATCGAGGAGACGGCACGCTGGCTCGCGGATGCGGAAGCCGATCCGGAGAAACGCGACGAGTTCGTCATCGAGCGCGACGGCGAAGTGATCGGGATGATCGGCGCGCGGCGATGGCCCTGGGTCACCTATATCCTCCTCGATGCCGAAGGCGGCAAAGGCTATGGCGGCGAGGCGCTGGCGGCATTCGTCGCCCATGCCTTTGCGAGCGGCGTGCCCGCCCTGTTCGTCGCCACCGACACGCGCAACGCAGCGAGCCTGGCGATGGTGCGCAGATGCGGCTTCGGCGAGATTGGGCGCGGTTCGCTCACGCATGAGACGGGCGAGACGATCGAGGCGGTGTGGCTGCGGCTCGACAAGCCGCGATATCGCTGGCCGAGCTTGCGCCGGACCGCAGCGCCAGACAGGGTTGCGGCATGAACTTCCCCCTGCCCCGCGCCGACCTGGCCACGCCCGCGCTGCTGCTCGACGTCGCGGCGATGGACCGCAACATCACGGCGATGGCCGTGTTCGCCCGCGCAAGGGGCCTGGCGCTGCGGCCCCACGCCAAGACGCACAAGAGCGGCGAGATCGCCCGGCGGCAGATCGCGGCAGGCGCGGTGGGCCTCTGCTGCGCCAAGCTGGGCGAGGCGGAGGCGCTCGCGACGGACGGCGTGGGCGACATCCACCTGACCTCGCCGGTGGTGACTCGGGGCGGTATCGCCCGGCTGACGACGCTGGCGGCGAAGATCCGGCTCTCGGTGGTGGCAGACCATCCGGAAGCGGCGCGCGCGCTGGCCGGCTGCGGCGCGACGCTCTTCATCGACGTCGACCCCGGCAAGCACCGCACCGGCGTGACTTCGCCCGAAGCCGCGGTGGCGCTCGCCCAGGCCATCGCCGCGGCGGGGCTGACGCTCGGCGGGGTGCAATATTATTGCGGCTCGGAACAGCATATCGCCAGCTATGCCGACCGGCATGCGGCGATCGTGGCGAAGACCGACTATCTGCGCACCGTGCTGGCGGCGCTGGCGGCGGCGGGATTTACGATCCCGGTAGTGACGGGAGCCGGCACCGGCACCTTTGCGATCGACGCGGAGCTGGGCGTGCTCACCGAGCTGCAGGTGGGGAGCTATCTCTTCCTCGATCGCGAGTATCGCGACTGCGAGCTGGCCGGCCCGCGCTTCGAGCAGGCCCTATGGGTGGATGCCACCGTGGTCAGCGCGAACACGCCCGGCATGGTGACGATCGATGCGGGATTGAAGTCTTTCGCCACCGATGCCGGGGTGCCCGTGCCCGCGTCAGGCACCGCGCGCTACGCCTTCATGGGCGACGAGCAGGGTGCGCTGATCGGCGAGGATCTGCCGGGCCTGGCGGAACGCGTCACGCTGGTGCCCCCGCACTGCGACCCGACGGTGAATCTGTACGATCTCTATCATCTGGTGGAGGGCGGCACGGTGACCGGCGCCTGGCCGGTGACCGCGCGCGGCCGCTCCACCTAGCAGCCGGCCTCTATCGGCGGACATAATAGCAGCGTTTCTTGGCGGTGATGCTGCGATCTACCGCCCGGCCGCCGAGCGCGCCGCCGACACCACCCACCGCGGCACCGAGCAGGCCGTGGCCGATGATCGCCGGCCCGGCGAGCACGCCCACCGCGGCGCCGCCGACCAGACCGGCCGTGCCGGACGAGCGGCGGCACTTCTTGTAATAGGTGCGCGACTTGGACGATTTGCCCTTGTAGTGCGACTGGGCCTGGGCAGGCGCGGTCGGAATGACCGCAACCGGCATGGCCAGTGCGAGAGCGGCGGTGGCCGCGATGAGCTTGCGCATGATTTCCATTCCTTCCTCGAAACCAATGTGCAGACAACTTGCCGGACAGCCGGCGGTTGCATGAACCGAAAACAACATTGCGTTCATCGGGATCGTTCGCGGCACCCGGCGCATTGTCCGCGGCATGACAGGCGCCGGCATCCCGACCCCGCGCGAGCGGCTGGGTAGCGCGCTGGGCGCGCTGGCGCTGGTGGCGCTGCTCGTCTGGCTGCTGATGCGCGGGCTGGGAGTCAGCCTGCATCTCGTCCCCACGCCCGCGATGCGGCTGGTGGGCTTCGTGCTGCCGCCGCCGCCGCCGCCGGAGCCGCGAGCCACGCCGAAGCCGAAACCCCGCGCCCCCCGGGAATCGGGCAAGGCGGCGCCGCCCAATCTGGTTTCCCGCGCCACCGAAGTGGCGGCGCCGGTGAAGACGCCCCAGCCCCAGCCACTTCCCGCGGCGACGCTTCCGATGCAGGGCAATGACGCGCATTCGGGCAGCGCGCCCGTGGCCGGGCCGGGCACGGGTGCCGGCGGATCCGGCACCGGCACGGGCTCGGGCGGCAGCGGCGACGGGTCGGGCGGCGGGGGCGGCACGGTGCTGCGGCTGCTCGAAGGCCATATCAGCGGGCGCGACTATCCGAAGGCGGCGGCGGAGGCCGGCGCGAGCGGCACGGTGGGGCTGCGCTTCACGGTGGGCGTGAACGGGCGCGTGACCGACTGCCAGGTGACGCGATCGAGCGGCAATGCCGATCTCGACGAGACGACCTGCCGGCTGATCCGGAAACGCTTCCGCTATGCGCCGAGCCGCGATGCGAACGGCAGGCCCTATGCGGACGTGGTGACGGGAGAACAGCTATGGGAGCTGTACGACCGGCCGGATCGCGCGCCGGGCCCCTGAACGCGCCCGCTCAGGACGAATCCGGCTCGATCCCGGCCCGACCCCGCGCTACCCTCCGCCAAAATCGAACAGAGAGGCCGCCCGGATGAAGAAGCACGCGCTCGCCCTGCTGGCCCCGCTCGCGATGATGACAACGCTGCCAGCTTCCGCGCAGGGCTTTCTGCGCGCCGATGGGCCCCGCATCGTCGACGAGAGCGGCCGGGAAGTGCTGCTGCGGGGCATGGGGCTGGGCGGCTGGATGCTGCAGGAAGGCTATATGCTGCAGCTCGGCCAGCTGGGATCGGGCCAGCAACACCGCATCCGCGCGGCGATCGCCGACCTGATCGGCGAGGAGAAGACCGCGGAATTCTACCGGGCCTGGCTCGACAACCACACCCGCAAGGCGGACATCGACATGATGGCGCGCTGGGGCATGAACTCCGTCCGCCTGCCGATGCACTACAATCTGCTCACCCTGCCGGCGGAGAAGGAGCCGGTGCCGGGCCAGGACAGCTGGCTGGAGGACGGCTTCCGCCGCATCGACACGCTGCTCGCCTGGACCAAGGCGAACGGCATGTACCTGATCCTCGACCTGCACGCTGCGCCGGGCGGCCAGGGCAACGACCTGCCCATCGCCGATCGCGATCCCGCCAGGCCCGCGCTGTGGCAGAGCGCGGAGAATCGCCGCAAGACGATCGCGCTGTGGCGCAAGCTGGCCGCGCGCTACGCCAATGAGCCCGGGATCGGCGCATACGACCTGCTCAACGAGCCGAACTGGGACTTCTCCGCCCCGGGCGGCGACCATGGCTGCAAGGAGACCGGCAACGCCCCGCTCAAGCAGCTCTACACCGATATCGCCGCCGCGATCCGCGAAGTCGACAAGCGCCACATGCTCATCATCGAGGGCAATTGCTGGGGCAACAACTATGCCGGCCTGCTGCCCTTCGCCGACACGAACACCGCGCTCAGCTTCCACAAATATTGGAACCTCAACGACGAAGCGTCGATCGCGCCGTTCCTCGATCTGCGCAAGACCTACGCCATGCCGCTCTGGCTGGGGGAATCGGGAGAGAATTCCAATGTCTGGTTCCGCGACGCGATCTCCCTGGTCGAGCGGCACGGCATCGGCTGGGCCTTCTGGCCGCTGAAGAAGATCGGCTTCAACAATCCGTACGAGATCGTCCCCAATCCCGGCTGGGCCAGGCTGGTCGCCTATTGGAGCGGCAAGGGTCCGCGTCCGAGCGGCGAGGAAGCCTATGCCACGCTGATGCAGCTCGCCCGCCACGACATCCGGCACGAGAACAACCTGTTCCACCAGGACGTGGTCGACGCGATGCTGCGCCAGCCGCACGATCCAAGCCCGCGCCCTTCCGCGCCGCTGCTGGTCACGGCGGCAGGCGGTGCGATCGACGCCGTAGATTATGACATCGGCCCGGCGGGCGTCGCATACAGCGACACGGACGACGCCAATTACCATGTCTCCACCGGCAAGGCGCGGACCGCGTGGAACAAGGGCCGCACCTGGCGCAACGACGGCGTCGACATCGCCCGCGCGGACGGTGAGTACCTCTATGTCAGCGATTTCGTGCCCGGGGAATGGCTGCGCTATTCGCTCTCCGCCGAGGGCGGCGGCGGCTATGCGGTCGACGTCGAAGTGCAGTCCGGCAAGGGCGGCACGCTGGCGCTGACGCTGAACGGCGGCACGCCGCTGGCGCTCGACGTGCCCGCCGCGCCCGGCTGGCGGACGCTGCGCCTGCCCGGCCGGGTCACGCTGCTCGACGGCAACAACATGCTGGTGCTGGGCGCGAAGAGCTTCGACGGCGCGGTGCGCAGGATGACGTTCACGCCGGCGCGATGAGGGTGGCTGCGCATATCTTATGCGTGGCCCGCCGGGCCTGACGGCGCTAGGGCCAGGCCATGCCGCTTGATCTACTCTGCCTCGATGCCGACGACACGCTCTGGCACAATATGCGCCATTTCGACGAAGCGGAGCGCGCCTTCGTCGCGATGATGGCGCCCTTCGCGGCCGAAGGCGTGGCGCGCGAGCGGCTCGAGGCGGTGGAGAGCGCCAATCTGCGGCTCTACGGCTATGGCGCCAAGAGCTTCACGCTCTCGATGATCGAGACCGCGACCGAGCTGTGCGGCGATGCGCTGACTCGCGAGGGCGTGGCCGCGATGCTGGCAGCTGGGCGCACGCTGCTGTCCCATCCGGTCGAGCTGCTCGACGGCGTCGGCGAGACGCTCGCCGCGCTGGCCGGGCGTGTGCGGCTGGTGCTGGTGACCAAGGGCGACCTGCTGCATCAGGAAGCCAAGCTCGCCGCCTCCGGGCTTGGCGACCTGTTCCACGGCGTCGAGATCGTCAGCGACAAGACGCCGGACACCTTTGTCCGCCTGTTCGCCCGCTACGGCGTCGCGCCCGAGCGAGCCGGGATGGCCGGGGACTCGATCCGATCCGACATCGCGCCGGTGCTCGCCGCCGGCGGCTGGGCCGCGTTCCTGCCGCCCGAATTGTCCTGGGCGCACGAGCGCGCCGCGGTGCCGAGCGACCATCCGCGCTTCGCCCAGCTGGATCGCTTCGCCGACCTGCCCGGCTGGCTCGACCGCATCGGCTAGGTTGGGGAACTCATATTCTTGCTTCGTCACCCCGGCGGGAAATCAGATACTTGCTTGGGTTCTCAACCTGGGGGACAGGCCCCAAACGGCCCTTGAAACCAGGTCCGTCATCCCTGCGGAGGCGGGGGTCCAGGGCCAGGGACAAGAGTCGCGAGGCCCGCTTTGCCGTTTCCAGCAAGCATGCGCGTGATTGCTGGAAACGGCCCGGACCACCCTGGATCTCCGCCTTCGCGGGGATGACGGAGGAGGGAATGGGAGCTCCGGGCCTTGGCGGACGATGGCCTCGCGCTGCACCCAAATGAAGGCCCCCCGCTCTCGCAAGGGCGCGCGTCGCGGATATCCCCAAAATGAAAGAGGCCGCCGGGGCGTCTCCCGACGACCCGGCGACCTCCGACATGGTCAGCGGCCGGAAGCTCCAGCCCGGGAGACCATGCGGACCGCTTTGCTTCGGACTGGCGCCGTTGATTGGAGGAGGATACCTCCCGTGCGCCTTACGATCGGAGGGCTTCCGACCGCGTCCATCCGCTCAGCGGTGCGTCTCCCGAACGAACTGAACCGACCCCATTGCTGAACCATGAGACATCGGATCACCTCCTTTCGCTAGTTGAAGAAGCACGCACCCTCAAAGGGCACGCCAACTATTTGAATCACCGCGAGTCGCAGAACAAGTCTTGTATAAAATCTTTTTCTGAGCGATTCTGGAATTCTGGGCCGGGAAGCCGGCCACATGCCGTTGCGACGGACCTCCTCCCAGCTTTCCGAGACATGCCGTGTGGGCGCGGCGCGATGCGGGCGGTTACGACCGGTCCGGGCTAGCGCCGCTTGAAATACTGGACTTCGCGCTCATGCTTCTCGGCCGCGGCGCGGGTGCCGAACGTGCCGAGGTTGCGGCGCTTGCGCGTGTCGGGATCGGGCTTGCGCGAATAGAGCCGGTATTGGCCGGACTTGAGCTTGCGGATCATCGCGTTTCTCCTCGCGGCGTGAACGCGCGCGACCGCGCGACCTATCCGCGGCAATCCTCGGTGACGCGCAGCACCTCGGCATAGGCGGGCACCACCAGCGTGGGCAGGCCATTGCCCTGGACGAGGAACCGCCCGCGGCTGAAGCCCATCGCGTCGAGCAGCGGATCCGACGGGGCGAGATCGGCGGCGAGCCGCGGCGCGGCGCCGGGGAGCGGCTGGACCGGGAGCTGGCGGAGCGTGCTGGTGGTGCGCACGGTGACGCTCGCCACGCCCTCGCCCCTGCGCGAAAGCACCACGCGGCCGCCACCGACGTCGCAGCGCAGGATCAGTTCGGCCTCGCCGCCGGCCATGCCGAAGAACGCGACCGAGCCGCGACCGTCCTGGCGATAGACCCAGTCGCCAGGCGTGAGCGGCCAGTCGCGCCAGTCCGGCCCCTGCGGCACGGGCGAAGGCGCCGGGGCCGGCGCGGGAGCAGGCGCGGGAACCGGCCTGGGCGCGGGCGCGGGCGGCGGCACCACGCGCGGCGTTTCCGAGCAGCCCGCAATGGCGAGCGCGGAGGCGAAGACGAGCAGCTGGCGTCGCATGCGCGGCCTTATGCGGGAAGTGCCCGGGCGGCTCAACCGCTACGGCGACGAAACGGCCCGCCGCTTCGTTCTATCGCGGCATTGCGCTTCAGACCCGCCGCATTCCCCGTGCGATCCAGGGCAGGCGTGCCGCCTCACGCTCGCCTTCGGGAAGGATCGACCAGTCGGCCGCGAACTCGGTGGCGGCGTCGAACGTGGCGCTGGCGCAATTGCCCACCAGGCTCGCATCCTGATCGGCGAGCTTCGCGCCTTCCAGCCGCGCCCCTCTCAGGCTCGCGCCCGCGAGTTCGGCAGCCTGGAAATCCGCGCCGCGCAGGTCCGCGTTCGAGAAGGAGGCGCCGCGCAGATCGGCATCGGCCAGCGTCGCGAAGCGCAGCGAGGCGCTGGTGAACCGCGCGCCGGCCGCGCTGGCGCCCTGCAGCAACGCCCGATCGAGACTGGCGCCAACAAAGGAGGCATATTCGAGATAGGCGTAGAAAAAGACGGCCTGTTCGAGATGCGCCCCCCGCAGATAGGCACCCTCCAGATAGGCGCCGGACAGCTCGGCACGCTCGAGATGCACATAGCGCAGCCGCGCCAGTCGGAAGCGGCAATCGATGAAGCTCGCCCCGGAAAGCACGGTCTTGCGCCCCAGCTGGATGCGATCGAAGGCGGATCCGGCGAGCGGCAGGCTGCCGCGAAGCACCGCCTCCCATTCCTCGCTCAGGATGGTCTGCTCCGCCGCGGCGATGGCGCAGGGGCGAAGCTTGCGCCGGGCGCCGGCGATCTCGCGCTTCATCTCGACGACGGCGCGGGTCGCGGCGCGCCCCTCGAGCCGGCGGAAGCGCTCGCGCCAATCCTGCAGCCAGTTCCCCACGATGCTGCTGCCGGTCGCTTCGGCGCTCGCGACCAGCCGCGCGCGCAGCAGCTCGAAGGCCGGGCGCTGGAAGCTCTTGCCATATTCGCCGCGCAGGAACGCACGCATCTGATGCAGGGCGGCGATCTGCAGCGTCTCGCGCGCGGCGGCGGGGAATTTCTCGTCGATGGCGCCGGCGGCGCGCATCTGGATTTCCTGGAATTCCTTGAGGTTCACGTCCTTGCGCTGGTTGTCGAGCGTCGCGTTGACGTTGAGGTCGCGGAACAGCCAGAGCAGGAAGGCGGAAGGCACACCGATCAGCAGCAGCAGGATCTGCGCCGCCTCGCGCCATTCGAGCCGCGGCGCCTCCGCATCGGTGAAGAGGCGGTGGAAGGCGGCGGCGACGCCGCGCGCTTCCTGCGGAAACAGCAGCGAAAGCACGGCGGCGATGCCGAGCGGCACCAGGATGCCGACCAGCGCAAGCGCGACCGGCTTGGGCCAATGGCGCCGCAGCCCCATCCCCCGGGGCCGCCGCAGCCACAGGCGGAGCCGCAGCCAGGCGAGGCGGGTGCTGATCCGAAGCGCGAAGCGGACCTCGTGCCGCGGGCCGAACAGGTCGTCCAGCCACCAGCGCGCGATGCGCTTCCTCCATCCGGCCATCCGCTCCCCCTTCCGCGCGCTATCGCACGGCAGGATTATCGCGGCGTGCTCAGGAGTCTAGCGCCGGCCGCCGCCGCCCCATTTCTTCTGCACCTTGCCGTAGCGCGTCTTGCGCGTCCCCGGCTTGCCCTCGTTGCTGCGCCCCATCACCGGCGCCTTGCGCTGGTCCTCGGGCAGGCCCAGCTCCTCGGCCTCCAGCGCGCGAATCTCGTCGCGCAGACGCCCGGCCTCCTCGAATTCCAGGTTCGCCGCCGCGTCGCGCATCTTCTTCTCGAGCTCCTCGATATAGGCGCGCAGATTGTGGCCGACCATGTGCGGGCGATCGGCATCGATCTCCACCGTCACCTGATCCTTCGAGGCGACATGGGCGATGATGTCGCCGATATTCTTCTTCACCGTCTCCGGCGTGATGCCATGCTCGGCATTATACTCCTGCTGCTTCTCGCGGCGGCGCCCGGTCTCGGCAAGCGCGCGCTCCATGCTGCCGGTCATGCGATCGGCATAGAGGATCACGCGCCCTTCCACGTTGCGCGCCGCGCGGCCGATCGTCTGGATCAGCGAGGTCTCGCTGCGCAGAAAACCTTCCTTGTCGGCATCGAGGATCGCGACCAGCCCGCACTCCGGGATATCGAGGCCCTCACGCAGCAGGTTGATACCGACCAGCACGTCATAGACCCCCATCCGCAGGTCGCGGATCAGCTCGATGCGCTCCAGCGTCTCGGTATCCGAGTGCATGTAGCGGACCTTCACGCCCGCCTCGTGCATATATTCGGTCAGGTCCTCGGCCATGCGCTTGGTGAGCGTGGTCACCAGCGTGCGATACCCCTTCGCCGTCGTCGCCTTGCACTCCTGGATCAGGTCCTGCACCTGCTCCTCGACCGGCTTGATCTCCACCGGGGGGTCGATCAGCCCGGTCGGTCGGATCACCTGCTCGACGAACACGCCGCCCGCCTGCTCCATTTCCCAGCCGCCCGGAGTGGCCGAGACATAGACGGTCTGGGGGCGCATCGCCTCCCATTCGTTGAAGCGCAGCGGCCGGTTGTCGATCGCGCTCGGCAGGCGGAAGCCATATTCGGCCAGCGTCACCTTGCGGCGATGGTCGCCGCGCGACATGCCGTTGATCTGGCCGATCGTCTGGTGGCTCTCGTCGACGAAGAGCAGCGCGTTCTCGGGGAGATATTCGAACAATGTGGGCGGCGGCTCGCCGGGCAGGCGCCCGGTGAGGAAGCGGCTGTAATTCTCGATGCCGGCACAGCTGCCCGTCGCCGCGATCATCTCCAGGTCGAAATTCGTGCGCTGCTCCAGCCGCTGATGCTCGAGCAGCTTGCCCTCCCCCTCCAGCTCCTTCAGCCGCTCGGTCAGCTCGTGGCGGATGCCCTCCATCGCCTGCTTCATCGTCGGCCCGGGCGTGACATAGTGCGAGTTGGCGAAGACACGGACATAGTCGAGGCTCGCCACCTTCGCGCCGGTCAACGGGTCGAACTCGGTGATCTCCTCGATATCGTCGCCGAAGAAGGAGATGCGCCAGGCGCTGTCCTCATAGTGCGAGGGGAAGACCTCCAGGCTGTCGCCGCGCACCCGGAAGGCACCGCGCGCGAATGCCGCGTCGTTGCGCTTGTACTGGAGTGCGACGAGCTTGCGGATGATCTCGCGCTGGTCGACCGTCTGGCCCTTCTTCAGGTCGAAGATCATCGCCGAATAGGTCTCGACCGAGCCGATGCCGTAGAGGCAGCTTACCGAGGCGACGATGATCACGTCGTCGCGCTCAAGCAGCGAACGCGTCGCCGAATGCCGCATCCGGTCGATCGCCTCGTTCACCGAGCTTTCCTTCTCGATGTACGTGTCCGACCGGGGCACATAGGCCTCGGGCTGGTAATAGTCGTAGTAGCTGACGAAATATTCGACGGCGTTCTCGGGGAAGAAGCCCTTCATCTCGCCATAGAGCTGGGCGGCCAGGATCTTGTTGGGCGCCAGGATCAGCGCCGGGCGCTGCAGCGTCTCGATCACCTTGGCCATGGTATAGGTCTTGCCGGAACCGGTGACGCCGAGCAGCACCTGGTCGCGCTCGCCGGCCCGAGCCTGCTCGACCAGCTCGGGGATCGCGAAACGCTGGTCGCCCGAGGGCTCATACTCGCTGACGAGCTTGAACGACCTGCCGCCCTCGGACTTCTCCGGGCGCTGCGGACGGTGGGGCACGAAGCTCTGCCCGGTCTCGGGCTCGGCCAGGCTGGTGCGAATCTGGATTGCCATCGGACGGAATATGGGGTGTGGCTCGCCCATACGCCAACCCCGGGGGATGAGATGCGCTCTTTGTGCCTGTCGGTGGGCTTACTGCTTCCGTTCAGCGGAATTCAGGACACGCCCTCGACCATCGAGAGCGCAAGGCAGACTGGCGAAATACGGTTGAAGAATGCCACGGTCGAGGAAGTCATCCAGCAGACGGAAGCGGTGAGGTTGCGTTCGGTGCTGCATGCGGGTGACTGGGAAACCAGCTTCGTCGGAGTCAAATATATCGATGGAGCTACCTCTCATGCGGCGGCAGGCAGAATTCGGCCCGAATCGTCTGCACAACCCAGAATAAAGCGCCTGTGCCTTAAGGATGCCCCCGCACCGCTCGATCCACTAACGCTGGCAGCAGGCCCTTCAAGTTGCTCCTTCCAAAAATTCTTGGCAGTTGCCGGTCAAATCAATGCCGAGATGACTTGCAAAGGAGCGCACCTCACTGCGACCGGCGTCTCTCTTCCTGAGGCGTACGACATAAGCATCACCCTGACACAGACCTCGAATGCCAAGATCGAGGCCGTGACTTTGATCCATGTCACCGGAAAGCGGATCGGAGACTGCATACCGTGACTGTGTCATCTGGATCTGGGTTTGGCAGATCGGATACCGATCCAGGCTTGTAATCTCCCCCGACATCCGCTGTGGCTGGCGCATACGCTAACCCCGGGGGACATCATGCGCCTGACGATTTTCGCCGCCGGAGCCCTGCTCCCGCTCGCCGCCTGCAATCAGGGGCCCTCGACCGAGGAGAGCGCTCGCCGCACCGGCGATATCCGCCTGGAAAATGCCAGCGTCGAGGAAGTCGCCAAGCAGGCCGCCGCGGCGGAGACCAAGGCGCCCGGCAAGCCGGGCCAGTGGGAAACCAGCATGCAGCTCGTCGCGCTGGAGCCGGGCGCGATGCCCGAGGCGATTGCCGCCAAGATGCAGGAAGATGTGGGCAAGCCGCCCCGCACCGAGCGCGGCTGCCGCAAGACCGATGAGCTCAAGCCGCTCGACATCTCCAGGCTCGGCGCGATGGCGCCCGGCTGCCGCTTCTCCAAATATCGCTTCGTCGGCGGCAAGCTGGATGCGGCGATGGAATGCGACACGCCCATGGGCAAGGCGCAGGCGAGCTTCAGCGGCACCCAGACGCCGACCGCCTTCGACCTGACGATGACCCAGCGCCAGACCCCGACGGGGCAGGCCAAGGCGACTTCCATGACCCTGCGGCTCACCGGCAAGCGCCTCGGCGAATGCAAGGCCTGATCCGCGGCCGCGCCCCGGGGGAATGCGCGCGATAGCCCCCGGGCTATTCGCTGCGATAGGCGATGCGCCACATCAGGGCGCCGATCCCCGCGGCGAACAGCGCGAGGATCCCACTCGACGCGACGGCGCTGATCCAGCGGAACAACAGGGCGCGGCTGTCCATCGGCGGCATCTCGAACAAGCCGAAGCCATAGGTCTGCGCGCCGACGAAGATGGCGAGCGCCGTGACCGCGCCGACCAGGGCGGCATGGCGGGCGCGGCGCAGCCCGGCAACGTGCATCACCAGCCAGAGCGGGCCGCCCACCGCGGTGATCGCGATGCCGGCGATCAGGCTGCCGATCAGCCAGCCGCCGGCCAGGCTGAGCGGATCCCGCTTGCCGCCGAGGAGCAGCAGCCCGAGCACGATCAGGCCCGCGAACACGCTCCCCACGCCGAGCGCGAGCCCGGCGCGGTCGATCGTCGTATCATAGCGTCGCACGGCGCCCGTCGCGCGGTTGTTCACTGGGGGACCCCTCCCGGATTCGCCGGAAGATAGACCCGTGCCCCCAGTCCCTTCAAGCACCTGAAATGCGTTCGCCGCACGGCTCGGCGCGCGGAGCGGGGCGGTGGCGGCGCGGCTCAGTCGACGATGGTGAAGCCCGGGACTGCCCGCTTCTCGCCGCCATCATGATACATGTCGATATGCACATCGACTGCGTCCCCGCCCGGGCACCGCACCTTGTAGAGGTCGACAATGAAGCCGAAGGGGCCCGCGCCGACACTGCCGGCCCGGTCGAATGCGGGCGCGGCGCCATCGGCGCAGCGCAGCCGGGCGAGATAGGCGCGCTCGCCCTCGGGGCTGTTCTCGCGCACCGGGTTCTTCGCGCTGCCGAGCGGGGACTGCTCGGCCTTGGCGATCGCCTTTTCGAGCTTCTTGCCCTTCATTCCGCTGCCCAGCGACAGCATCATGTCCCGCGCGCCATTGGGCGTCTTGCCCTCCTGCCCCTGCAGCGGCGCGGCGGCGGTGGCGAACCCGGCGATCACCGCCAGGGCAACGAACTTGCGCATCTTCCCTCTCCCCCCTTCAGAGACGCTGCGAGCCTAACCCGTGCGGCCGATGCGGGAAAGTCAGCGCAGCGCGTCGAACCGGCCGGCCTGGATGCAATGGCCGAGCGCGGCATAATCGGGCGGCGGCGGCGGCGTGCCCAGCGGCGGCACCGCGAAGCTCTCGCCGATCCGGCGCGCGGCGAAACGGGCCGGATCCACGCCCGCGCAGCGCAGCATGCCGCGCAGCATGAACGGCGGCGTGGCATAGCCCTCGCGCGAGAGGCGGAAGGTGCCCCAATGCACCGCGAGCGCGCTCGGCCGGCCCAGCCCGTCCCACACGCGGATCGCGTCCTGCGGGCCGATATGCGTGCCGCTGGCCATCTGCCCCTCGTCGAAGCGGAACGCGCCGATCGGAATCACGGCGAAGCGGACCGGGCCGAGCGCCGCCGCTTCGGCCGGCCATTTGCCGTCGCCGAGACCGGTGTCGCCCGCGAAGAAGAAATTGCCGTGCGGCAAATGCACCACGAAGCTCGACCACAGCGCCCGGCTGCGATCGACGAACCAGCGGCTGCCCCAATGGTGGCTGCGCGTCACCGTCACCACCGGGCCGGATCGCCGCGCGGTCCCCTGGCCCCAGTCGAGCGCCGTCGCTTCCACGCCGGCCGCGGCCATGATCGCGTCGTTCCCCAGCGAGGTCACGATCAGCGGCCGGTCGCGATCCCACAGCCGCTTGAGCGTCGCCAGGTCCATATGGTCATAGTGATTGTGGCTGACGAGGACGATATCGATCTTCGGCAGGTCCTCGAAGCGCACGCCCGGCGCGGCAACCCGGCGCGGCCCGATGCCGAACGGGCCGACGGCATCGCTCCACACCGGATCGGTGAGGATGTTGATGCCGTCCGCCTGCACCAGCACCGTGGCATGGCCGATCCAGGTGACGCGCATCTCGCCCCCCTCCACGCGCGCCGGGGGCTTGGCCGGCGTCACCGCCACGCGCGCGGGCCAGGCGGGCCGGGTCGGGTCGCCAAAGATCTGCTGCCGAAGCAGCCGGTTGCGGCGGGCGGCGGAGATGTCGAGCGCGTCGCCGTCGGGATTGAAGAAGCGCTGCCCGTCGAAATGGCCGGTCACGGGCCCCTGATAATAGATGCGGTCGAGGAAGAAGGGCGCGATCGTGGCGACAAGGCACAGCGCCACCGCGATCCAGAGCAAGACGGCGAGGACGATCCGGACCAGGCGCATTGCCGACCATGTCGTTACGCATCCGCACGTCTTCAAGCTTGATCGCGATGCGGCGCCCAGCCTAACCCCGGCGACATGGATCCACTGCCCCAGACCCCCCAGCAAGCCGCGCTCGCGCTGGAGAAGCTCGCCGCCGAGATCGCGCACCACAACCGGCTCTATCATGCCGAGGACGCGCCCGAGATCAGCGATGCCGACTATGACGCGCTGATGCGGCGCAACGCCGCGATCGAGGCTGCCTTCCCCGATCTGGTCCGCGCCGATTCGCCCTCGCGCCTGGTTGGCGCCGCGCCGTCCGGCCGCCTCGCCAAGATCGCGCATGCGCGGCCGATGTTCAGCCTCGACAATGGCTTCGACGATGCGGACGTCGCCGATTTCCTCGGCCGGGTCCGCCGCTTCCTGGCGCTGGGCGATGCCGAGCCGGTCGCGCTCACCGCCGAGCCCAAGATCGACGGCCTCTCCTGCTCGCTGCGCTACGAGAAGGGCCGGCTCGTCCAGGCGCTCACCCGCGGCGACGGCCAGATCGGCGAGGACGTGACCGCCAATGCCCGGACGATCGGCGACGTGCCCCACGAGATCGCCGGCGCGCCGGCGATCCTCGAGGTGCGCGGCGAGGTATATATGGCGAAGGCGGATTTCGCCGCGCTCAACGCCCGGCTGCTCGCCGAGGCCGCCGAAACCGGCAAGGAGGCGCGCCAGTTCGCCAATCCGCGCAACGCCGCCGCCGGATCGCTGCGCCAGAAGGATGCCGCGGTCACCGCGGCGCGCCCGCTGCGGTTCCTCGCCTGGGGCTGGGGCGAGACCGCGTCGTTGCCGGGCGACACCCAGGCGGAGGTGATCCGCGCGATCGCGGCGATGGGCTTTCCCGTCTCCGACCTGTTCGTCGGCCCGGTCGATCTCGAGGGTGCGCTGGCGCAATATCGGAAGATCGAGGCGGTCCGCGCCGACCTGCCCTTCGACATCGACGGCGTCGTCTACAAGATCGACCGGCTGGACTGGCAGGCCCGGCTCGGCTTTGTGGGCCGCGCGCCGCGCTGGGGGCTCGCGCACAAATTCCCTGCCGAACGGGCCCAGACCACGCTGCGCGACATCGATATCCAGGTCGGCCGCACCGGCAAGCTCACGCCGGTCGCGCGGCTGGAGCCGGTCACCGTGGGCGGCGTCGTCGTCACCAACGCGACGCTGCACAATGCCGACGAGATCGCGCGCCTGGGCGTGCGCCCCGGCGACCGGGTCGTGCTGCAGCGCGCCGGCGACGTGATCCCGCAGATCGTCGAGAACCTGACCCGCGACGCGGATCGCACGCCCTGGTCCTTCCCCACCCATTGCCCGATCTGCGATTCCGAAGCCGTGGCCGAGGAAGGCGAGGTCGACATCCGCTGCACCGGCGGGCTGATCTGCCCGGCCCAGCGGCTAGAGCGGCTCAAGCATTTCGTCAGCCGCGGCGCGCTCGACATCGAGGGGCTGGGCGAGAAGACGCTGATCGAGCTGCTCGACCTGGGCTGGATCGCCGAGCCGGCGGACATCTTCCGCCTCGCCCCTCATCGCGAGGAACTGCTCGGCCGCGAGGGTTGGCAGGAGAAGTCAGTCGACGCGCTGCTCGCCGCGATCGAGGCCAAGCGCGCGCCCGATGCGGCGCGGCTGCTCTTCGGCCTGGGCATCCGCCACATCGGGGCGATCACGGCGCGAGACCTATTGAAACGCTATGCAACATTGCCTGCGCTCCAGGCGCTCGCCGACCAGGTCATCGCGCTGCGCGATGCAACGCCGCCACAGATCGGTGAGACCGAGACGAAACACCGCGCGCGGCTCGACAAGGCAGTCGCCGAGCATATCGGCGTGGAGAATGTCGGCGGCGCCGTCGGCCAGGCACTGGCCGATTTCTTCCACGAGCCGCACAACCGCGCGGTGTGGGAAGATCTTTTGCGCGAAGTCTCGCCGCCGCCGTTCATCGTCGCGACCCGCGAATCGGAAGTATCTGGAAAGACGCTGGTTTTCACCGGCACGCTGGAGGCGCTGAGTCGCGACGAGGCCAAGGCCCAGGCCGAGTCGCTGGGGGCCCGAGTCGCAGGATCGGTGTCCGCCAAGACCGATCTGGTGATCGCGGGGCCCGGCGCCGGCTCGAAGCTGAAAAAGGCCGCGGAACTCGGAATCCGCGTGATTTCGGAGAGCGAATGGCTGCAGATCGTCACCACGGTGGAGTGACTTTTTTGCAACGCAACAATCCTGAATCGCAGATTAACCGGCCCGTCCCACAGGACTCGGATTGACTGTCACAGGACCGACATAAATTAATCGCATGGGCGGCGACGACGGTGAACCGCACCGCGTTCAGTGCAGACGATAAGCACACACCGAAAGGGAAACACCTCTAATGCGCACCAAGCTTTTTGCGGGCGTGGCTTTTGCCGCGCTGATGGTCCCGGGGGCGGCGTTCGCGCAGTCCACCGGTACGCAGGACTTCGAGGGCGAGACCGAGATCGTCGTGACCGGCGGCCGTGCCGACAATGGCGTGAACGGCATCATCATTCCGGACACCTCGCGGGCCAAGGGCGTCCTCACGCAGGAATTCATCGAGCGCCAGGCGCCGGGCGCCAGCGTCAACGACCTGATCAACCAGCTCCCGGGCGTCAGCTTCCAGAACAACGATCCGTACGGCTCGTCGGGCGGCTCGATGAGCATCCGCGGCTTCGACTCGACGCGCATCAGCCAGACCTTCGACGGCGTGCCGCTGAACGATTCGGGCAACTACGCCATCTATTCGAACCAGCAGATCGATCCGGAGCTGATCGAGCAGGTCAACGTCAACCTCGGCTCGACCGACGTCGACTCGCCGACCGCCGGCGCGACCGGTTCGACCGTCAACTACCGCACCCGCGTTCCCAGCCGTGATTTCGGCGTGAAGCTGGTCGGCTCGGTGGGCCAGTACGGCTTCTTCCGTACCTTCGGCCTCGTCGACACCGGCGAGTTCACCTCGGCCGGCACGCGTGCGTGGTTCTCGGCGAGCCAGGCACGCAACTATCAGCGCTGGAACCCGAACTCGAAGATCGACAAGCAGCAGTTCAACGCCAAGATCTATCAGCCGCTGGGCGATAGCGGCGACTTCGTTGCGATCGCCGGCCACTACAACCAGAACCGCAACAACTTCCAGGGCTCGGTGCCGCTGCGTTGGGACACCGTGCAGCGCGGGGTCGGCTGCGCCGTCACCACCACCCCGTGCCCCACGGGCCAGCAGGTCGTCACCACCACCGGCGTGCGCAATACCGGCGTGAACGGGACCGACCGCTACCCGATGAACAACGGCGAAGCGTTCTACAACATCCCCGCCTGCACCATCAACACGGTGGCTCGCGCGGGCCAGGCCGACCTGGCCAACAGCTGCGGCTCGACCTTCGACGAGCGCTTCAACCCGTCGAACACCGGCAATATCCGCGGCCAGTCGCGCTTCACCCTGTCTGACGGCCTCGTCCTCACGGTCGATCCGAGCTACCAGGTCGTGAAGGCGAACGGCGGCGGCACCGTGGTGGCGAACGAGTCGATGTTCGACCTCAACCCGGCGGGCTCGCCGGCGCGCGCGAACTGCAACACCACCGCGAACAGCGGCACGGTGAACTGCCAGCCGGGCTATTGGGGCGGCAACCCCTATGCCGGCCGCGACCTGAACGGCGACGGCGACACGCTCGACACCGTCCGCGTCCTGGCCCCCAGCCAGACCCAGACGCACCGCATCGGCGTCATCGCGTCGCTGCGTTACGACCTGTCGTCCGACCAGAGCGTCCGTATCGCCTACACCTATGACCGTGCGCGCCACCGTCAGACCGGCGAGCTCGGCTATCTCCAGCTCAACGGCAAGCCCTTCGACGTCTTCCCGGTCAACAACCCGATCCTGGATTCGAACGGCAAGGCCC
Source organism: Sphingomonas sp. NPDC092440 (assembly GCF_044754985.1). Lineage (NCBI taxonomy): Bacteria > Pseudomonadati > Pseudomonadota > Alphaproteobacteria > Sphingomonadales > Sphingomonadaceae > Sphingomonas > Sphingomonas sp. NPDC092440. Next base: position 96,917 of record NZ_JBIVQA010000013.1, read on the forward strand.
TGCAGAAGCGTGACCGTCTGTCGTATGCGATCCTCCAGCAGGTCGCGTTCGAGTATCGCGGCGAGTTCTTCGACAATGCCCTGAAGATCAACGCGGGCATCCGCGCGCCGTTCATGCGCCGCAACCTGACCAACTACTGCGCCACCTCGAGCGCTTCGGGCTTCATCGAGTGCGGCTCGCAGGTCGCCGGCTTCCTCGCCGGTACCCCGACCCAGACGGTGACCGCCAGCGCGGCGGCCGCTTCGGGCGCCACCTGCACCACCACGGCGCCGATCACCTGCACCTTCCCGACCCAGGGGCCGCAGCAGCGCATCCTGAACTACAAGCGCGTGCTGCCGAACATCGGCTATACCTGGGCGCTGACCCCGCAGGTCGACGTGTTCGGCAACTACTCGAAGGGTCTGCAGGTTCCGGGCACGGACAACCTCTACAACTCCTTCTACTTCCCGAAGGGTTCGGAGCGCGCGACCCCCAAGCCCGAGACCACGGACAATTTCGACCTCGGCGTGCGCTATCGCTCGGCGACGCTGCAGGCGCAGCTCGGCGCGTGGTATACCAACTACAAGAACCGTCTCGCCTCGTCCTACGATCCCGAGCTGGAAAAGTCGGTCTACCGCAACCTCGGCACCGTGCGTAAGTACGGCTTCGACGGCTCGGTGACCTACCAGCCCATCAAGGAGCTGAGCGTCTATGCCTTCGGTTCGTACCTCCACTCGGAGATCCTGAACAACGTCGAGGTGGCTCGCACCACCGCCGGCGCGATCATCTATGCTCCGACTGCCGGCAAGCGCGAATCGAACGCTCCCGTCTACACCTTCGGTGGCGGCGCGACGGTCGACATCGAGCCGGTGTCGCTCGGCATCGACGTGAAGCGCACCGGTCCGCGCTACATCTACGACACCAACGAGCCGATCCGTCAGGCCATCACGCTGAACTCGGGTGCTCCGAATCAGTCGGTCCAGACCTTCGACATCTTCCCGGCCAAGACCCCGGCCTACACGCTGGTTGACCTCAACGCGCGTGTCGACCTCACCTGGGCCGGCCTGAACAAGAAGACCTATTTCCAGGTCAACGTTCGCAACCTGTTCAACGAGTTCTGGGTTGGTTCGGTCAACAGCGGCAACGGCGCGCTGAACCAGGGCCCGACCTACAACGCGACGACGGGCGCGATCACCAACTACGGCAACCCGCCGTTCACCCAGATCGGTTACCCGCGCACCGTGATGGGCACGCTGGTCGTCGGCTTCTAAGCCGAAACCCGCTTCCCGATCGGGAACACGAAGCCGCCGCTCCGGAAACGGGGCGGCGGTTTTCGTTTGGGCGGCTTGCTTGCGCGGCTTGCGGGCGGGGCGCGCCTATTCTCCATCTTCACCCCACCATTCCTACCGTCATCCCAGCGTTCCCCGCCGTCATCCCCGCGCAGGCGGGGATCCAGGGCCGGAAGCAGGCGCGCGAGGACCGGCATGCCGGCTCCGCCGTCCCCGCGCGCGAGTGCTTCGCCTGCCCCATGCTGCCGCGGATCCCTGCCTGCCCGAGGATGCGTTCAATGGCTTGTTTGGATTCTCGCCTGGGCGAACAGGCCTCGGGCTCAGCGCGGCATCAGCAAGTCACGCCTCGGCCGCCCTGGCATAGAGGCTGTTCAGTGGCCGGGCGAAGACGCGGCGCACCATCGGCTCGAAAAAGGCGAGCGGCGCACTGTCATAGGCGGGATCGAACGCCGCCTGATCGTAGCGCTCGCAGAATTCCGCGCATGCCTCGAAATGCGCATGGCCGCGAAACCCCTCGCGCACATCGCGGTCCAGCCCGAGATGGTGGAAGAAATAATAGCCCTGGAAGGCGCCGTGCTTGTCGGCGATCCAGTGGAGCTCCTCGCTGACGAAGGGGCGCAGGATCGCGGCGGCGATCTCGGGATGGTTGTAGCTCCCCAGCGTGTCCCCGATATCGTGGAGCAGCGCCATCACCACATAGTCCTCGCCGCGGTCGTCGCGATGCGCGCGCGTCGCGGTCTGAAGCGAATGCTGCAGCCGGTCGATCGCGAATCCGCCGAAATCCCCATCGAGCAGCTTCAGGTGCGTCAGGATCCGATCGGGCAATCCGCCCGCAAAGCCGCGGAACGCCCCGCCGATGATCGCCCAGTCCTCGGCGGTGCCTTCGGTCATCGCATGGAATTTCGCGCGTTCGCCGCCCTGGTCCATCCTCGCTCTCCGCAATGGCCCGGTCTTGCGCCGGCGCGGACAGCCTACGCCTCTTTGCCCCCGCTTGTCAGCGGTGTTAGAGGCTGGGGCGTGGCTACCCTGGATCCTAGCTCCCCATTCCTCGCCCAGCCGTTGAAGCAGCCGGCGCCCGCCGCGCTGTCGCGCCCGTTCTTCGAGGACAAGAACCGCGCCTTCTGGATGCTCCAGGCCGGCGGCTGGACCGGCTATCTGCTGCTGCGCACCGTGGTGTCGCTGTCCAACGGCTTCAGCGTCGAGGGCGTGATCGCAGTGATCATCGAATCGATCATCGGCTATTGCCTGACGCTGCTGCTCTCGACGCTATATGGCTATTATCGGCGGCTGCCGCGCATTCCGGGCATCCTGCTGACGCTGGCGACATTGGGCACCGCGACGGCGATCTACGCAGTGCTCGACGCCTTCATCTATTCCTTCATCAAGATGCCGACGCCGAACATCTCGTTCAATCTGGTCGTCGGCACCGTGTTCATCAACTTCACCGTGCTGGCGGGCTGGTCCGCGCTCTATTTCGCGATCAACTTCTATCTGATCGTAGAGCAGCAGATCGACCAGATGCAGGCGCTGGAAGTGCAGGCCAGCCATGCCCAGCTGGCGATGCTGCGCTACCAGCTCAACCCGCATTTCCTGTTCAACACGCTCAACTCGATCTCCACGCTGGTGCTGCTGAAGCAGACCGAGCGGGCGAACATCATGCTTTCCCGCCTCTCTTCCTTCCTGCGCTACACGCTGGCGAACGAGCCGACCGCGCACGTCACCCTCGCCCAGGAGGCCGAGACGCTGAAGCTCTATCTCGAGATCGAGAAGATGCGCTTCGACGAGCGCCTGCGCCCGCATTTCGACATCGACGAGCGCGTCGCCAAGGCGCGGCTGCCTTCGCTGCTGCTCCAGCCGCTCGTCGAGAATGCCATCAAATATGCCGTCACGCCCCAGGAAGAGGGCGCCGATATCACCGTCTCCGCTCGGCTCGCCGGAGAACGAGTGCAGATCGCCGTATCCGATACGGGTCCGGGATTGATCGAGGCCAAGCAGCGGCCGACCCTTTCAACCGGCGTGGGGCTCGCCAATATCAAGGAGCGGTTGGCCCAGGCTTTTGGGCCTGACCATCGATTTGAGACGCGTTCGGACCCAGGGAAGGGGTTCAGCGTTGAGATCGAGATACCGTTCCAGATCGAGGAACCTAATCGAGAGGCCGCATGACCATCCGTACTATTCTGGTCGACGACGAATCCCTGGCCATCCAGGGGCTCGAACTGAGGCTTCAGGAACATGACGATGTCGAGATCATCGACAAATGCTCGAACGGCCGCGAGGCGATCCGTTCGATCAAGACCCACAAGCCCGACCTTGTCTTCCTCGACATCCAGATGCCCGGTTTCGATGGCTTCTCGGTCGTCCAGGGGCTGATGGAAGTCGAGCCGCCGCTGTTCGTCTTCGTGACCGCCTATAGCGATCACGCGATCCGCGCCTTCGAGGCGCAGGCGGTGGATTATCTCATGAAGCCGGTCGAACCCGCCCGGCTGGCCGACACGCTCGACCGGGTGCGCCAGCGCCTCAGCGAGAAGCGCGGGGTCGAGGAGATCGAGAAGCTGAAGGAAGTGCTCGCCGAAGTGGCGCCCGAAGCGGTCGACGAGATCGCCGCCTCGGCCGTGGACGGCGAGATGGCGTCGAATCGCTTCGAGAAGCTGATCAACATCAAGGATCGCGGCCAGATCTTCCGCGTCGACGTCGATACGATCGAGCGGATCGACGCGGCCGGCGACTATATGTGCATCTATACCGGCGACAACACGCTGATCCTGCGCGAGACGATGAAGGATCTCGAGAAGCGCCTCGATCCGCGCCGCTTCCAGCGCGTCCACCGTTCGACCATCGTCAATCTCGACCTGGTCCGCCAGGTCAAGCCGCACACCAATGGCGAATGTTTCCTCGTGCTCGATTCGGGCGCGCAGGTGAAGGTGAGCCGCTCCTATCGCGACGTGGTGGCGCGGTTCGTCCACTAGGGTCACGCTCAATCAGCAAACCGCGTCATCCCCGCGCAGGCGGGGATCCAGGGTAGCGCAGGACAATGATGCTGCCAGGTGAGCCTCCTTCCGGCGCGCGCGGGACTCGACTGCCCGCTACCCGCCCTTGGCCCTGGATCCCCGCCTGCGCGGGGATGACGGCGGGGAGTAGCGGGGGATCGGGAATGGACACATCTGTCAGCATCATCGCGGGGTTGCGCCACCGCCCCCTTGCGGCAGCGCCAATCCCCCTCTAGAACAATACATGAACAAGAGGGGTTCTCCATGTCCAAGTATCAGAGCTTTGCCGCGCTCCATGTGCCCGGCGATCCGGTGATCCTGTTCAACGTGTGGGACGCGGGCAGCGCGCGCGCGGCGGAGCGCGCCGGCGCGCGGGCGATCGCCACGGGCAGCGCCTCGGTCTCCACTGCGCATGGCTATGACGACGCGGAGGCGCTGCCGCTCGACCTGGCGCTGGCCAATGCGCGGCGCACGGCGGCGGCGGTGGCGCTGCCGGTGAGCGTGGATTTCGAGGGCGGCTATGCGGTCGATCCCGACGCGGTTGCCGCCAATGTCGAGAAGCTCGCCGCCACCGGCGCGATCGGCTGCAATTTCGAGGACCAGATCGTCGCCAGTCACGGGACGGCGGCGCGCACCCTGCACGGAGTCGAGGAGCAGGCGGCGCGCATCGCCGCCATCCGCTGGACGGTGGGTCCGGATTTCTTCCTCAACGCCCGTACCGACATCTTCCTGATCGCGCCGGGCGACACGCACGACGTCGCGATGGCCGATGCCGCGATCGCGCGCGGCAAGGCCTATGCGGATGCCGGCGCGAGCGGCTTCTTCGTCCCCGGCCTCGCCGATCTCGCGCTGCTCGAGCGGGTGGCGAAGGCAGTGCCGCTGCCGGTGAACTTCATGGCGTTTCCCGGCGCCCCGGATGCCAGGGCGGTGGCGGAAACCGGCATCGCGCGGATCAGCCACGGGCCGTTCCCGCACATGGCCGCGCTCAAGGCGTTCGAGGATGCGGCGCGGGCGGCGTTCGGGGGGTGAACAGGTGGCGCGGGACCGCTTGCCCTGCGTCTATATCCTCGCCAGCGGTCCGCGGGGCACAATCTATATCGGCGTGACTTCGGACCTGCCAGGCAGACTCTTCCAGCACCGCAACGGCGTGACCGGTGGCTTCGCCAGCAGGTACAAGGCGTATCGCCTCGTCTGGTGCGAAGTCGTCGAGTGCATGGACGCGGCTATTGCCCGCGAGAAGCAATTGAAGCGCTGGCACCGCGACTGGAAATGCAACCTGATCGAACGCCAGAATCCCGAATGGAACGACCTGGCGCCGCTTCTCGGCATCGCGGAACCACTGCCGAGCTCCCCATCGTCATGCTGAACTTGTTTCAGCATCCAACGCGCGGCGGGCGACACCATCAGATCATCCAGGCCCTCGCCCAGCCCAACCTTGGACCCTGAAACAAGTTCAGGGTGACGAAGAGGAGAAGCCGAGTCCTCCCCTCCGCGCATGCATCAGGGGGATGGAGAGCTTCAACGAAGCCTGCGCCTCAGCCCTCGTCGGCACTCTCTCCGGCGGGGCGTTCGAACCAGGCCTCGACCGGGCCGACCAGCTTGATCGTCAGCGGGTTGCCCTTGCGATCGACCTTGTTGCCGAGCGCGACGCGGACCCAGCCCTCGGAGATGCAATATTCCTCGACGTCGCGGCGCTCATTGCCCTTGAAACGGATGCCGATGCCGCGCTCCAGCAGCTCGCGCTGGAAATAGGGGCTGCTCTGGTTGACCGACAGACGGTCCGGGGGCGTGTCACTCATGGGCAGCCCTTTGCCGCTATTGGCGCAGGCTTTCAAGATAACGGTGGATCGAGGAGACCACCACCGACCCCTCGCCCACGCCCGAGGCGACTCGCTTGACCGAGCCGGAGCGCACGTCGCCGACCGCGAAGATTCCCGGCCTGGACGAGCAGAAGAAGGTCTCGCCGCTTCCCGTCCGCACGAAGCCGGCGGGATCGAGGTCGAGGCAGCCGTCGAGCCAGTCGGTCGAGGGCACCGCGCCGATCATCACGAACAGCGCCCCCACGCCGCGCCGGCTCGTCTCGCCGGTCCGGCGGTCGGTCCAGCTCAGGCCGGTCAGGTGCCGCTCGCCCTCCAGCTCGGTCACTTCGGTGAAGGGGTGCAGGGTGATCCGGTCCGAAGCCTCGATCCGGTCGATCAGATAGCGCGACATGGTGTCGGCCAGCCCCTTGCCGCGGACGAGGATATGGACATGGCCGGCGCTGCGGGCGAGGTAGATCGCCGCCTGCCCGGCCGAATTGCCGCCGCCCACCACCACCACTTCCTGCCCGGCGCACAGCCCGGCCTCCATGTTGGTGGCAGCATAATAGATGCCGTTGCCCTCCAGCGCGGCATAGCCCGGCAAGTCGAGCTTGCGGTAGCGGGCGCCGGTGGCGACCACCACGGCACGCGAGCGGATCTCGGTCCCGTCGTCGAGCCGCACGGTGAACGGCGTGGCGGAACAGTCGAGCCCCACCGCGTCGCGCGAGATCAGCAGCCGCGCGCCGAATTTCTGCGCCTGCACCTGCGCCCGCCCGGCCAGCGCCTGGCCCGAGATGCCGGTCGGGAAGCCGAGATAATTCTCGATCTTCGAGCTAGTCCCGGCCTGGCCGCCCGGCGCGATCGATTCGACGACGATCGTGTCGAGCCCTTCCGAGGCGGCATAGACGGCGGAGGCGAGCCCGGCCGGACCGCCGCCGACCACGGCGACGTCATGGACATGGGCGGAATCGAGCTCGACGGTGAGGCCCAGCGCGTCGGCGACCTGGCCGTTGCTCGGCCGGCGCAGCGTCTGGCCGCGGACGACCACCACGGGCAGGTCCTCCGGGGCAAGCTGGAAACAGGCGAGGAAGCCGCCGGCATCGGCGTCGGTCTCGGTATCGATCTGGCGATGCGGCAGGCCGTTGCGGCGCAGGAAGCTCTCGATCCGGGCGGTCGCGGCGCCGTGCGCGGGGCCGATCAGCGCGATGCCCGCCTCGCCGTGCAGCATCATGCCCACTCGGCGCAGGATGAAGGCGCGCATCACCACTTCGCCGATATCCGGCTCGGCGGCGATCAGGCGGCGAAAGGCAAGCCGCTCGACCCGGGCGACGCGGGTGCCGGGCAGCGCCCGGGCGGAGACGAGGATCTTGCGGTCGTTGAACAGATCGAGCTCGCCGGTGAACTGGCGGGGGCCATGGACGTGCACGACATGCTCGCGGCCCTTGGCATCGACATCGAGCACTTCGACCGCGCCGGCCAGCACCAGGAAGAAATCGACGCTGCGCTGCCCCCGTTCGAACAGGAAGCCGCCCTCCGGCCATTCCTCGACGCTGCCAAAGGCGGCGGTGCGCCCGGCCATGTCGCTGTCGAGCTCGGGGAAAGTCTGGGCTTCCCGGCGATAGGGATCGGAAGGATCAGCGGCGTGCTGCCGCGGCTGCGGGTGCGAATCGGTGCCCATGCCCGCAGCGTAACGGAGGGGCGGCGCCAGGCCACCCCCCCGGAAGCGTCAGCGGCAGTAGCGGACCCGCACCGGGCGATCGAGATAGGGATCCCACACCCGGCGGACCTCGCAATAGCCGCGATAGGAGCGGTAGTAATCGCGATAATAATAGCCGTCGGTCGGGTAATAGCCATGGTCGCGATAATAGCCGCGATCATAGTCGTAGCGGCGGTCGTACCGGTCGTAGCGGCGGCCGTCGCTGGCGATCGCGGCACCGATGGCGAGGCCGGCGATACCCGCGACGATCGCGGTGCCGGTGCCGTCATGGCCGCGATAATGGCCACGATAGCGCTGCGCCTCGGCCGCCGGCGCGGCAGCGACCAGCACGGTCGCACCCAGGACAGTGCCGAGCACGGCCTTCTTCAAGAAATCGGTCATCACTTTCCTCCTCATTAGCGGGCGCCTGCCGGCCGTCCGAGGAGGGACGAGTCGCGGCGCTGAGGGTATGGAGATAACGCCCGGAGGCTGAACTGGTTCGGAATCGGTTGTTAAGCAGCCGTTTAGGCGGTTAAGGCGGCGCCATGCGCTACTGGCTCCTCCGCTCCGAACCCGACGCCTATTCCTGGGACGACCTGGTCCGCGACGGAGCGACCGAATGGAACGGCGTGCGCAACTATACCGCGCGCAACTTCCTGAAGGACATGGCGCCGGGCGACCAGGCGCTGTTCTACCATTCGAACACCGAGAAGGCAGCGGTGGGGATCATGGAGATCACCCGCGCCTGGCAGCCGGACGGCGACGACGGCAAATGGGCGAGCGTCGCGGTGAAGCCGGTGCGCAAGCTCGCCAGGCCGGTCACGCTGGCGATGCTCAAGGCCGAGCCGCGGCTTGCCGCGCTCGAGGTGCTCCGCCAATCGCGCCTGTCGGTAACGCCGGTGCGCGACGACGAATGGGCGGTGATTCTCGAACTGGGCAGCTAGGGTCACGACTCAACCGGCAAACCCCGCCATCCCCGCCTGTGCGGGGGTGGCGGTTGCGGGCACAGGGGTCCCCAACCGAGTCCCTCCGCAGCGCATTTCAAAGAGCGGCCGGGCAACGAACCGACCGCATGGGCCAAGCAGGCCCAATCCTACATTGCAAGACGGATCGCCCCGCGCGACGAACCGGTCACGGCACCAGCAAGGGCCGCATCCTCGGCACCGCCACGGCCAGCTCGTCCGCCACCATCTTCGAGAAGAAATCGGCGCCCACCGGCCCGAGATGCGTATAGTCGAAGGCCAGCCTGGCATCGCCGAGCGGCTCGACCGCGGCATTGTCCTGCGGCGGGGGCGAAGGTGCCGCCACGGCCGGGTTGGCAATCGTGGTGCCGGCAAGCGCCGCGGCGGCGACTTCGCGGACCGGCGGCACCTGGGCGAAGCGGTTGGCCAGCGACGGGCCCAGCGCCTCGACGGCATCGGCGCTGCGCCTGTTGAGATCGACCAGCGGCACCTGCAGCTCCGCCGCCACCCCGCGGATCGATTCGGCCCAGGGATCGAGGTCGCGATCGAGCCGGCCCTGCCTGAACTGGCGGCGCGTGAGCGGCGTGAGGAGGACCGGCTCGGCACCCGCCGCCCGCGCTTCCCGCACATAGCGCCGGAGATTGGCGGGGAATTCGGTGGCAAGATCGGTCGAGCGGCCCGGCTTGCCCGGCTGGTCGTTATGGCCGAACTGGATGAGCACCCAGGTCTTCACGAAGCCGGGCGTCTTCATCTCGGCCAGGGCAAGGTCCCAGCTCCCCTCGGCCCGGTAGCTATGGGTGCTGCGCCCGCCCCGGGCCAGGTTCACGCACGCCGCGAAGCTGGTGACGTGATAGGCGCAGAAGCTGCCGCCCCAGCCCGAAAGCACCTGGGTGGTCGAATCGCCGACCAGGATGATCTTCGAGGCCTTGATCGGCACCGCCGGCGGGCGGTCCATGGCGGCGGCCGGCGGCGGGGTCTGTGCCCGGGCCATACCGGCCGAAAGCGCCAGGCCCAGCCCGGCGAGCAGCATCACGCGCATCCCCATCCCTCCCGAATCCGTTTGCGCAACGCTAGATGACACCGGTGCCAATGACAATCAGGGCAGCGGCAGGCGGACCTCCAGGTCGCGCAGCCGGCGCGGTTCGGGCGGCGGGAGGTCGTCGAGCGGGATGGCGACGCGGCCGGCCTTGTCGGGCTTCTTCTTGAAGCTGCGCCCCACCGCGCCGACGGCGTCGCCGACCAGCTTGATCGGGTTGGTCGCCTCGCCCGGCTCCTCGCAGCAGCTATTGGGGTCCACCAGCTTGCCCACGCCGCGGATCAGGGCGGTGCCCATGCCGAGGATGTTGATGCCCGTCGTGCAGCCCTCGGACCGGGTGGCGCAGGGCGCGATCGAGGCGTTGAGCGCGCCGATGCCGGAGATGTCCGGGTTGCTCGGCATCGGCCGGTCGGGCGGACCGCGCTCGCCGGGAAGCGGCAGGCGCGGCACCGAGTCGGCGCCCTGGCCGCAGACCACGATCTCGTCGGCCTTGCGCGGCGGGCCGCTCGTGCAGGGATCGTTGAGGATCGACCAGCTCTGCTTGCCGTCCGCGGCCTGTTTCGGCTGGTTGACGGTGCCGGGCGGATCCTGCGCGGCGATCAGGGCGAGCATCGTCAGCAGCATGAAAAACTCCGCCCATCCACTGGGGACTGGACGGAGCTAAGCATGGATAGCCGCCGGTAGGAAAGCCCCGGGCGCCACGAAATCACTCGAAGACTTCGGCCATTGCGTCCGCGTCCGGCGCGCGCGGGTCCTCGCCCTTTTCATTCTCGCCCTTCGTGCCCGGAATCAGGCCGATGACGATCACCGCGAGGAAACCGAGATAGGGGATGAAGGTGGTCAGCGTCCATTTGCCGCTGGCATCGAAATCATGCAGCCGGCGCGCAAGCAACGTGATCGACGGCATGAACGTCGCCAGCAGCCAGACGAGCAGAATGACCCCGACCGTGCCGGTATAATCGGACTCGCTCGCACCATCCGGAGTTGTGGCCGACAGGACGAGCCCAAGCAGCAGCAGCGGGCCGTATTTCACGAGATAGAACAGCCAGAATTCTGCGCGGCGCGAACGGCCAGCAGAATCCGTATAGAGTCTCCACGGCCGAAGCAGCAAATCCATCATAGCCCCCCAACTGATGATGCCGGCATGAAAACTCCGCCCGATCACCAGGACCGGGCGGAGCTAAACACAGTTCGCTATCTGTAGGAAAGGCCTTAGGCGGCGTGCTTCGCCCGGCTGGCGCGCTTGCGCTCGTGCGGATCGAGGTGGCGCTTGCGCAGGCGGATCTTGGTCGGCGTGACCTCGACCATCTCGTCGTCGTCGATATAGGCGATCGCCTGCTCCAGCGTCATCTTCTTCGGCGGGGTGAGGCGGACGGCATCGTCCTTGCCGCCCGAGGCGCGGAAGTTGGTGAGCTGCTTCGCCTTCATCGGATTGACCTCGAGGTCTTCCGTCTTGGCGTTCTCGCCGACGATCATGCCCTCGTACAGGGCTTCACCATGGCCGACGAACAGGATGCCGCGCTCCTCGAGCGGACCCAGGGCGTAGCTCTGCGCCTCGCCATTGCCGTTCGAGATCAGCACGCCGTTCTTGCGGCCTTCGATATTGCCCTTGTGGGGGCCGTATTTCTCGAACAGCCGGTTCATGATGCCGGTGCCGCGCGTGTCCGACAGGAACTCGCCATGATAGCCGATGAGACCCCGGCTGGGGGCGCTGAAGGTGATGCGGGTCTTGCCGCCGCCCGAGGGGCGCATGTCGGTCATCTCGGCCTTGCGCTGGTTCATCTTGTCGACGACCGTGCCCGAGAATTCATCGTCCACGTCGATCACGACAGTCTCGTACGGCTCGGTCTTCTTGCCGCTCTCGTCCTCGCCGAACAGCACGCGCGGACGGCTGATGCCGAGCTCGAAGCCCTCGCGGCGCATCGTCTCGATCAGCACGCCGAGCTGAAGCTCGCCGCGGCCGGCGACTTCGAACGAGTCCTTGTCCTCGCTCTCGGTGACCTTGATCGCGACGTTCGACTCGGCTTCGCGCTCGAGCCGATCGCGGATCATGCGGCTGGTGACCTTCGAGCCTTCACGGCCCGCCATCGGCGAATCGTTCACGGCGAAGCGCATCGACAGCGTCGGCGGATCGATCGGCTGCGCCTGGATCGGCGTCGACACGGTGGTGTCGGCGATGGTGTTCGACACGGTGGCGACCGTCAGGCCGGCCAGCGAGATGATGTCGCCGGCGCGCGCTTCGTCGGTCGGCACGCGCTCCAGGCCCTGGAAGGTCATGATCTTCGAGGCGCGGCCGGTCTCGATCACCTTGCCGTCCATGTCGAGCGCATGGATCGGCTGGTTGAGCTTGACCGTGCCCGACTGGACGCGGCCGGTGAGGATGCGGCCGAGGAAATTGTCGCGGTCGAGCAGCGTCACCAGGAAGCTGAACGGCGCGTCCTGGTCGAGCGCGGGCGGCGGCACATGCTCGACGATCTTCTCGAACAGCGGCTGCAGCGTGCCTTCGCGCGCATCGGCGTCGTCCGAGGCATAGCCGTTGCGGCCCGAGGCGTAGAGCACCGGGAAATCGAGCTGCTCGTCATTGGCCTCGAGCGTGACGAACAGGTCGAACACTTCGTCGAGCACTTCCTGCACCCGCGCGTCCGAACGGTCGATCTTGTTGACGACCACGATCGGGCGCAGGCCGAGCTTCAGCGCCTTGCCGGTGACGAACTTGGTCTGCGGCATCGCGCCTTCCGACGAATCGACCAGCAGGATCACGCCGTCGACCATCGAGAGGATGCGCTCCACCTCGCCGCCGAAATCGGCGTGGCCGGGCGTATCGACGATGTTGATGCGGACGGGGTCGCCGCCGCCCGGGGGCGCCCACTCGACCGAGGTCGGCTTCGCCAGGATGGTGATGCCGCGCTCCTTTTCGAGGTCGTTCGAATCCATCGCGCGCTCTTCGACGCGCTGGTTGTCGCGGAAAGTGCCGGACTGGCGGAAGAGCTGGTCGACGAGCGTGGTCTTGCCGTGGTCGACGTGGGCGATGATCGCCACGTTGCGGAGGTTCATGTTGCTTTCCTGGAAAGAAGTTGGCGCGCCCGTACAGCAATTTGTGCGTTGCGGGAAGCCCGGTGATTCGGGAGCCGGCCGGACGAAAACATTGACTCCGTTGACACTCCCGCGCGGACAGGCGGCGGAAGGTCGCAAAGGTCCCTACCCCATCGCGCGCGGCGCCGCTGCCCGGGCGCGCGCGGGTGGCAATCGCCGCAAGGGGCCGCCAAATGGGTGGTTGGAGCAGGCATGCGCATCGGCCATCCTCAACCACAAAGGCGCCGTGTAGGACAGCGCGACATGCATGAAGGAAAGACCATGGCCGAGCCGCTGAAGATCCTCGTCATCCTCGGGTCCGTCCGCGAGGGGCGGATGGCCGAGCCGATCGGCAACTGGGTGATGGGCGCGGCGGATGCGGATCGCGATGACCTGGACTGCGAGCTGATCGACCTGAAGCAATGGGACCTGCCCTTCTACCACCACCCCAAGCCGCCCGCGGCGGGCGACTATGCCGACGCCAAGCAGATCGCCTGGGGCGGGAAGGTGGCGAGCGCGGACGGCTTCATCCTGATCGCGCCCGAATATAATCACGGTATCCCCGCGGTGCTCAAGAACGCGCTCGACACCGTCTATGCCGAATGGAACCGCAAGCCGGTGGCCTTTGTCGCCTATGGCGGCATGGGCGGCGCGCGCTCGGTGGAGCAGCTCACCATGGTCTCGCGCGAGCTGCAGATGGCGCCGCTGGAGGGCGCGCTCCACCTGCAGGGCGTATGGGCGCGGCGCGACGGCGACCGGTTCCGCGCCGACGAACGCGAGGGCGCGCGGCTGAACCATCTGTTCGACGAGCTCGCCTGGTGGGGCAGGGCGCTGAAGGCGGCGCGGGAAGCCTAGGTCGAGAGCCCAAACAAGTATTTGATTTTCTGTCGTCACCCCGGCCTTGCGCCGGGATCCCGCTGCTTCCTGTGCTGGCGAGACAGCGGAACCCCGGCGCAAGGCCGGGGTGACGAAGGAAGAATATGGGTCCTCAACCTGAGCGAATCGACATTCAGGCGTTCGGCACCCTTACCCGATCACCCCGCCAGCGCCGCCTTGCACTTCTCCGGCTCGGCGGCGAAGCGCGCGGGATCGAGGACGATCTGCTGGGTGCGCAGCGTCTCCCTGCCGGCGGGGCGGAAGGTGACGCTGCGCTTCGCCGCGCCGTCCTGCACTTCCACCACGAAATCCACCGCCGAATTGCCCGGCTCGCCGGCGGTACGCCGCAGGATCTTCATCCCGTCGCGCAGCCCGGCGGCATAGGCGTTGGAAGCGGGATCGACACCGGTGAGGACATTGCCGGCCTTTTGCGTGGCGGCATTGTCCCAGCCGCGCTCGAACACCGGCAGATCGGCGGTGACCAGCCGGGCACAGGCGCCGAACGCGTCCTCGGGCAGGAGCAGCGGTTCGCCCCGCGTCAGATAGCGCGCAATGTCGGGGCCCACATCCAGCCCGGCGCGCCCGATCTCCGCCACGAACGCATCGGTGAGCTGCGGCGGCGCCTTGGCCGCGCGCGTGCGGTCGCGCTGGGCGCGCAGCACCGTGTCGAGATCGCCCAGCCCCCGCGCCTGGAGCTGCCGGTCCCACAGCGCCGCCAGCATCGATCCGCGCTGATAGGGGATCTTCTCCGCCTGCTGCCCGCCGGTCCAGAACCTGGCGGCGGCCTCGGCATTGCCGATGGTGCGGAAGGACGAGGCGGCATAGGCGCGCAGCATCTCGTTCCAGTCGGCGGCGAACTTCTCCGGCGTCCACAGGCCGGCACGCAGCATCAGCCGGCGCGCGTAGAAATCGGTGAAGCCCTCGCTCAGCCAATAGGCTTCGGCCTCCGCCCTTTCGGGAAAGCGGCCGAGCTGGCGCGCGTTCCAGCTGTGGAAATATTCGTGCGCGAGCAGCCAGCCGAGGCCCGAGAGCGGCGCGTCGCGGTCGATCCAGGTGGCGAAGGCGTCGCTGCGGCCGGTACCGCCATAGCTGAGCCGCCCGGGCACGGACGCCAGCGGGATCGCCGTGATCAGGAAGGGGCCGGCATCGGCGTCGCGCCAGAAGTCGCGCTCGATCGCCACCACCTGGCCGGCCAGCCGGTCGAACGCCGGGACGTCGAAGCCGAACCGGCCGACATGTGCGACGCGGACAGGCGCGCTCTTCACCATGAGCGTGGTGACGGAGAGGTCGCGCCCGCCGATGGCGATGCTCTCGAGGATGTCGCCCACGGTGCGGGGATGGCCGCCCAGGCCGGTCGGGTGCTCGGTATCCGAGGCGAAGCCGATGCCGGCCGGGCCCTTCCAGGCGAAGCGGGCGGGCGCATCGTCGCGGCCGAGGGGGCGGGCGTAGAGGATCTCGCCGACCGAATAGAACCAGCCGGGCCGCACGACCGGGCGCGCCTGCTCGCTGTTCGCCACGCTGGGATCCGCGTCATAGGCCGAGACGATCCGGTAGCGCATGACCAGCGGCGCACCCGGGGCGGAGCGGACGATGCGCCCGCCATGCGGCGCCGGGGCGGCGGCGGTGCCGCCCCGGACGCGGATGTCGCGCGCCCATTGGCCGAGCTTGTCCTCGCCCGCCCAGCTTTCGGCCCAGTCGAGCGTGGTGGTGCCCGACTTGTCGGCGCGCAGGCGGATCGTGACGTCGAGCGCGACGATCGCGCCGTCCTGCAGCACCGGCGCGAGCTCATAGGCGATCGCGGGATCGGGCGCCGGCGCCGCCGCGCCGAGCGCGAGCAGGACAGGCAGTGCCGCGACGCGCAGCCAATGGTGCATGAAGATCCCCTTTTCCGTGCCCGCCGCCGATGTATCGCCGCAAAGCCTGACCGGCGGATGAACGGCAGGCCGCGCCGCGATCTTCGTGGCGGCTATTTCGGGCGCGAAACCGCGCTATGCTGGCGGCGAAGGAGATCGCGATGAACAAGGGTGTGCTGCTGGCGCTGGTGCTGCTCGCGGGCTGTTCGGGCAAGACCGAGAAGCGCAATATCAGCCTGGTGCTCGATGCCGATTTCGCCACCGGCAAGCTGCTGCTCACCTGCCGCGATTCGAGCAGCGGCACCTGCCATGTGCTGGTGGCCGGATCGGGCGAGCCGGTGCGCCTCTCCGCCGCCAAGGGCGCGACCGCCACCGCCGCCAGCGGCGCGGCCGAGGGCGCGCGCTTCTGCGCGGGCGAGAGCGAGCCGCAAAATGGCTGCCAGCTCACCGTGCTGCGCAATGGCGAGCAGATCTATCGCTCGAGCCTGGTGAAGAGCGAAAGCCGCTGAGCCGGGCCTTGGCCCTTGGCGCGGGCGCGCTGGTGTATTACATAAATCACACAGTTGGTTTGCCGTCCGGATGATCCTATGCTGGGGGCCGGACAGTTTGGAGACGTGGGAATGGCGAGCGAGACTGCGGTGGCCGAACAGGATCTGGTGCTCACTCCGCCCGAGCCGGTGAAGGTCGTCGCGCCCGAAAAGGCGGCGGGGCTGGTGCCGGTGGACGACGGCAAGAAGACCGAGCTGGAGGCGCGGGTCGACAGTTTCATCGACGATCTCGTCGCGCAGGACGTGAACTCGCCCGAGTTCGGCAAGCGCGTCGATGCGATCGCGGCGATGGGGCAGAAGGAGATCCGCGACGCGGCGGGCCAGTCCAACCGCTTCCTCGATCGCCCGGTCAAGGCGATGGGCAATGACGGCGTCGGCGCCGACCTGCTCGCCCTGCGCAAGAAGGTGGAGGAGCTGGATCCCAGCCAGAACGGCAAGCTGATCGGCGGGAGCCAGGGCTTCCTGTCGAAGCTGTTCGGCGGCGGGATGCAGCAATATTTCCGCAAGTACCAATCGTCGCAGACGCACATCAACGGCATCCTCAAGAGCCTGTCCAACGGCAAGGACGAGTTGCTGATGGACAATGCCGCGATCGATACCGAGCGGACCAACCTGTGGGCCGCGATGGGCCGGCTGGAGCAGATGATCTACCTGTCCAAGGCGATGGACGCGAAGATCGAGGACAAGGCCAACGAGCTGGACCATAGCGACCCCGCCAAGGCCAAGGCGCTGCGCGAGACCGCGCTCTTCTATGTCCGCCAGCGCACCCAGGACCTGCTCACCCAGATGGCAGTGACGGTGCAGGGCTATCTGGCGCTCGACCTGGTCAAGAAGAACAATGTCGAGCTGGTGAAGGGCGTCGACCGCGCCTCGACCACCACTGTCTCGGCGCTGCGCACCGCGGTGACGGTGGCGCAGGCGCTGACCAACCAGAAACTGGTGCTCGACCAGATCACCGCGCTGAACAGCACCACCGCGGGGCTGATCGATTCCACCGGCGCGCTGCTCAAGAGCCAGTCGGCCGCGATCCACGAGCAGGCGGCGAACTCGACGATCCCCGTCGAGACGCTGCAGCGCGCCTTCCAGAACATCTACGACACCATGGACGCGATCGACACGTTCAAGCTCAAGGCGCTCGACAGCATGAAGACCACGGTCAACACGCTGTCGAACGAAGTCGAGAAGTCGAAGGGCTATATCGCGCGGGCCGAGGGCGCGGCGCAGAACCAGGTCGCGGGCGGGGCGGAGACGTTCAAGCTGGAGGCGATGTAGGCCGTGCCCACCGATGTCGATCGCGAACTGAGCAGGATCGGAGGCACGCTCGATCGCGTGCGCGCCCGTACCGACCTGGCCGTGTCCGGCCGCAACCGCCAGCACCGGGAAACCGAAGTGGTCCGCCGGATCGGGCGGATCGCGGCGGCGGACGGGCTGATCCTGGCCGGCGCGATCGTCTTCGGGCTGGCGGTAGCGCCGCTCGGCATGATGGGCGCGATGCTGGTGGCGATGATGCTGGTCGCGGCCACCCTGCTCTTCGCGGTGATGCCGACGAGCGCACCGGTGAATGTCGAGAAGCTGGCCGAGATCCCGCTCAAGGCGCTGCCGCGCAGCACCGAGCGCTGGCTCGAGACGCAGCGCCCGGCCCTGCCCTCGCCGGTGCGCGGGCTGGTCGATTCGATCGGCGTGAAGCTGGAGACGCTGACCCCCCAGCTCGCCGCGCTCGACGAGCACAGCCCGGCGGCGGTGGAAGTGCGCAAGCTGATCGGCGAGCAGCTGCCCGAGCTGGTGAAGGGATACAGCCGCGTGCCCGAGCCGCTGCGCCGGGTGGAGCGCAACGGCCTGACGCCGGACCAGCAGCTGGCCCAGGGCCTGCAGCTGATCGACGACGAGATCGCCGAGATGACCTCGCAGCTGGCCCAGGGCGACCTCGACGCGCTGGCGACGCGGGGGCGGTTCCTGCAGATCAAGTATCAGGGCGACGAGGGGTAGGCATTCGTCACGCTAGATGATGCGTGGAACGCCGGACTGCCGGTCGCGGCAGCCTTCGCCTGCGATCAGCAGGTCGAGCAGCATCTCGAAATCATTCGCAACATGCAGATTCTCACGGGCGCCCTGAACATATTCCGCTCGACTGCGGATGGCGCTTGCCGCTTCGCGGAGGCATCTCAGCATCTGCTTTGAGATGAAATATTCGCTTCTCAGCGCTTCGGCCTTGCCGCAGATATGCTCTCGAAGAGCTACGAAGGCGGCAGCATCGAAGCTCTCGGACAAGAGCAAGCGCCCAGTCGCCCGACGCTGCAATTCCTCCAGCTCCGGATCATAGTCGTTCACGCTCATGGCCGCGAACCTAGCGCTGGTTGGCGCCGCCTTCTACCTGTGCTCCTACGCACCCTCGCCTGGATGCGGCCACCCGCCCGCCACGCAGCGCGCATCGAAGCTGCGGGCGAGTTCGGCCAGGCTCACCGCGCCCAGCCGCGCGATCAACAGCGCCTCCGCCTCGCGCAGCGCCTCTTCCAGCGCCGCATTGACTGCCTGCTCCACCGCGCAGGCCGGATTCTCCTGCTCGCTGCCGATCGCGAACAGCGTCGGGCCGCCCACCGCGCGGTGCACGTCGAGCAGCGAGACCTTCTCCAGGTCGGCGGCGATCGCCCAGCCGCCGCCATGCCCCTTATCCGAGCGGACATAGCCGGCGTCGCGCAGCCCGGCCATCGTCCGGCGCACCACCACCGGATTGGTCTGGAGCATGCGGGCGATGTGCTCCGACGTCATCGGCCCGTCATGCCGCGCCATGTGGAGCAGCACATGGAGCATCCGGGAGAGGCGGCTATCCTTTCGCATCGAACGTTCCTCGGGCCGGCAAACCGGATTGGCAAGCGGGCGATTTCACGATACTTATGTTGTTACATGATTCGCGAAAGAGAGCCAATGCCCGAGAATGCACCGCTGACGAAGAAGCATGAGAATGCCGCGCACTGGGACGAGACCGCGGCCCATTACGAGCGCACCGCCCACCCCTTCACGTCGCGATTCGCCGAGGAGGCACTGGCGCGGGTGACGCTGACGCCGGACATGCGCGTGCTCGACGTGGCGGCGGGGGCCGGCGCGCTGGCGCTGGCCGCGGCACGGACGGGCGCGCAGGTGCTGGCGACCGATTTCTCGCCCGGCATGGTCGCGCGGATCGCGGCGGCGGCGCCCGCCAATGTCGAGGCGAAGGTGATGGACGGGCAGGCGCTCGACCTGCCCGACGCGGGGTTCGACGCCAGCTTCTCGATATTCGGCGTCATCCTGTTCCCCGACTGGCGCAAGGGACTGGCCGAGATGGCCCGCGTCACCCGGCCCGGCGGCCTGGGCGTGCTTGCCACCTGGCGCAGCGAAGGCGCGGCGACTTTCCTGCTGCTCTCCCAGATCCGCCGGCGGCTGTTCCCGAAGCTGGACGGCGGGACCAGGCTGCCCGAAGGCGCGGTGGCGCTGGGCGATCCCGAATGGCTGTCGGCGGCGATGGCCGATGCGGGATTCGGCGCGCCGCGGATCGACAGCGTGACGCACGACTTCGCGCTCGACATCGGCCAGCTCGACACGCCGGAGAAGCTGTTCGGGATGAGCCCCGACTGGGTGGCGCTCGACACTGACCAGCAGGCGGCAGTGATCGCCGAGGTGCGCCGGATGGCCGGGGAGCGCACGATCCTGCCCATCCCCTCGACCGCGCTGAT
Source organism: Sphingomonas sp. NPDC092440 (assembly GCF_044754985.1). Taxonomy (NCBI): domain Bacteria; kingdom Pseudomonadati; phylum Pseudomonadota; class Alphaproteobacteria; order Sphingomonadales; family Sphingomonadaceae; genus Sphingomonas; species Sphingomonas sp. NPDC092440. The sequence continues at coordinate 116,721 of NZ_JBIVQA010000013.1, forward strand.
CGCGGTGGCGGAACGCTAGGTTGAGGACTCATATTCTTCCTTCGTCACCCCGGCCTTGAGCCGGGGTCCCGCTATCTCGCCAGCACAGGAAGAAGCGGGATCCCGGCTCAAGGCCGGGATGACGGTGAAATATCAGATACTTGTTTGGGTTCTCAACCTAGGCTGGGGCCTCATATTCCTTCGACCGCCATCCCCGCTGTTGGGCAGCGGCAGTCAGCCCCCCAGCACGTCCCGGGCGCGATCGGCGAGCCGCTCCACCGCCGCGGCATGGATGCCCGGCGCGCTGGCGAGCACGCCGAACGCCTGGCCGCTCGGCGTGTTGAAGGCAAGCGAGCGGCCCAGCGCATCGGTGATCGCCGCCCCCGCCTCGCGCGCGATGAGGACGGCGGCGGCGACGTCCCATTCATTGCCCCAGCGGATCGTGGCGAGCAGATCGGCCTCGCCCGCCGCGACCATCGCGATGCGCAGCGCGATGGAATTGGGCTTGGCGACCATGACCAGGTCGCTGTCGACCTTGGGCAGCTGGTCGGCCGGGACGCGCGATCCCGCGAGCCGGTCGCGCGCGGCGACTCGGAGCCGCTCGCCGTCCCGCCATGCCCCCTTGCCGGCCTCCGCCGTCCAGCGCTCGCCCCGCGCCGGCGCGTCGAGCACGCCGATCACCGGCGCGCCGTCCTCGACCAGCGCGACCGAGACGGCCCAGCCCGAGCGGTGGCGCAGATAGTCGCGGGTGCCGTCGATGGGATCGACCACCCAGACGCGCCGTGCCGAGAGGCGGGCGCGATCGTCCGCCGTCTCCTCGGAAAGCCAGCCGGCATCGGGCAGCAGCGCGCCCAGCCGCTGGCGCAGCAGCGCGTCGACTTCCAGGTCGACGTCGCAGACCGGGCTGCCGGGCACTTTCTCCCAGCGCCGGAACTCCGTCTCCCAGCGCGCCATGGCGAGGCGGCCCGCCTCGGCGGCGATCGCCGCGACCCGGGAGGCGAGGCCGGCCTCAGGCACCGGCGATGGTCATCCCGTCGATGCGAATGGTCGGCGCGTTGATCCCGTAGCGGAACTCGAGGTCGCTGGCCGGCGTGAGCGCGAGGAACATGTCCTTCAGATTGCCCGCGATGGTGATCTCCGAGACGGGGCGGGTGATCTCGCCCTTCTCGATCAGGAAGCCGGCGGCGCCGCGGCTATAGTCGCCGGTCACGCCGTTGACGCCCTGGCCGATCAGCTCGGTGACGAGGATGCCATGGTCGATCTCGCCGACCAGCGTCTCGGCGGGGATATGGCCGGCCTCCATATAGAGGTTGGAGGGCGCGACGCCCGGCGCGCCGCCGATGCCGCGCGCGGCATGGCCGGTGGGCTCCAGGCCCAGCTGGCGGGCCGAGGCGCTGTCGAGCAGCCAGGTCTCCAGCATGCCGGCATCGACCAGCTTCACCGGCTGGACGGGCAGGCCCTCGCCGTCGAAAGGGCGCGAGCGCAGGCCGCGCGGGCGATGGGGATCGTCGCAGATCGTCACGCCCGGGGCAAAGACCTGCTGGCCCAGCCGGTCGAGCAGGAAGCTGGTCTTGCGGGTGATCGCGGCGCCGCCGATCGCGCCGAGGAAATGGCCGATCAGCCCCGCCGAGACACGGCGGTCGAACACCACGGGCATCGTGCCGCTGGGGATCCTGGCCGGATCGAGCCGGGCGACCGCGCGCTCGCCGGCCAGCCGGCCGATCGCCTCGGGCGCCTCGAGCAGCGCGGCGTGCCGGGCGGAATGATGTGCATAGTCACGCTCCATGCCGCCGCCCGCGCCGGCAAGCACGCTGGCCGAGAGACCGTGGCTGGTCTGGGCATAGCCGCCGGCAAAGCCATGGCTGGTCGCCAGCGTCATCACCGAGCGCGAGGCGCCCGCACTGGCGCCTTCGCTGTTGGTGACGCCCGGCACGGCGCGCGCCGCTTCCTCGGCCCGGCGGGCACGCTCCTTGAGGCTGGGCGGATCGACGCGGGCGCCGTCATCCAGGTCGAGCATCGGCGGGCTGCCGCGGAGCAGCCGGTCCCCCGGCGCCAGGCCCGCCCATTTGTCCTCGGGCGCCTCGCGGGCCATGGCGACGACGCGCTCGACGAGCATGTCCATCGCGGCGGGGCTGAGATCGGAAGTGGAGACGCTGGCCGAGCGATGCCCGATGAAGACGCGCAGGCCGAGCTCCTCGCTCTCCGAGCGCTCGACATCCTCCAGCGCGCCCATCCGCACCGAGACCGATTGCGAACTGTCGGCGGCGAACACGGCATCGGCGGCGTCGGCGCCCGCGGCGCGCGCCCGTGCAACGGCATCGGCGGCGCGTTCACAGGCTTCGGAGATGGTCAGCATCGCGCCGACTTAGGTATGCGCGGGCGCAACGTCAAAGCGTCTGGCCCACGACGAGGCAGGCGGCGAACATCAGGAGGCCGGCATTGCGGTTCGCGCGGAAGCGGGCGAGCGCGCTGGCGCCGTCGCGCGGATCGAGCGTCGCGACCTGCCAGGCCAGATGGAGCGCCATGGGCAGCAGCGCCGCCAGGGCAAGCGGATCGGGCCGCAGCTGCCAGATCGCCGCGCTCCAGCAGCCGAGCGCGGCAAGGTAGCAGAGCGAGACGCCGCCGCGGACATGGCTGCCCATCGCGCGTGCCGAGGAACGCACCCCGACCAGCGCATCGTCCTCGATGTCCTGCACCGCATAGATCGTGTCATAGCCGATCACCCAGGCGATGCAGCCGGCATAGAGCAGCGCCAGCGGCACCAGCGGCTGGCTGCCGATCTCGACCCAGCCGACCAGCGCGGCCCAGGAGAAGACAAGACCGAGCCAGGCCTGGGGCCACCAGGTGATCCGCTTCATGAAAGGATAGGCGGCGACCGGTGCGATGCTGGCGAGCGCGACCAGCCGGGCCGGCCAGTGGAGCTGGAACCAGACGAGCAGCCCGACCAGGCAGAGCGCGGCGAGCCATGCCGCTGCCGCCTTCACCGATACCGCGCCGCTCGCCACCGGGCGGCTGCGCGTCCGCGCCACCTGCCGGTCCAGGTCGCGATCGACGATGTCGTTATAGACGCAGCCGGCGCCACGCATCGCGATGCTGCCGAGCAGCAGCCAGAGGATCAGGCCCCATTGCCGGACGGCGCCGCCCGAGAGCGCGACTGCCCAGGCGCCGGGCCAGAAGAGCAGCCACCAGCCGATCGGCCGGTCGAACCGGGCAAGCAGCGCATAGGGCCGCCAGCCGGCGGGAAGCAGGCCCACCAGCCCGCGATGCTCGGTATCGGGAACGATCTGCTGCGCTTCGGCCATGGCCCGTCCTCCGCGCAGGCGCCGCAAAGATCAAGCCCGCAACAATCTGGCATAATCCTGCTACAATCGGCGTACAGGGGCACGGTGTGATCATTGCACGCTGGAAAATCCGATGCGCCTCCTCCTCGCCAGCCTGACGCTCGCCACGATCGCCACGCCTGCCCTGGCCGACGATCCGCCGAGTTTCTTCATCAGCCCGATGGGGGAGCCGTTTCGCGGGCATGACGCGCCCAATATCTGGTTCGACCAGGCCGACACCAACCATGACGGCGTGCTCACCGTGGAGGAGATGGAAGCCGATGCGGCGCGCTTCTTCGCGACGCTCGACCGGAACAAGGACGGCGAGATCGATCCGGACGAGATCGAGATATACGAGACGCAGATCGCGCCGATGATCAGCGTCGGCAATGCCGGGCCGGAGGAAGCCCCGCCCAGCACCGGCGATTCGGACGCGCCGGAGAAGAAGCCCGTCTATGTGCCGCAGGGCGCGGCGCGCTTCAGCTATTTCAGCTATCCCGAGCCGGTGATCGTCGCCGACACCAATTTCGATCGCGGCGTGGACGCGCGCGAATTCCGCATCGCCGCCGACAAGCGCTTCGCGATGCTCGACAAGAATGGCGACGGCAAGCTGGAGAAATCCGAGCTGCCCAAGCTCTCGCCGCCCAGCTTCAGGCAGGGCAAGCGCGGCGGCGGCCGCGGCGGCATGGGCAGGCATGGCGGCGGCCGGCGCGGCGGCGGCTTCGGCGGCGGCGGCGGTGGCGGCATGGGCGGCATGACCCCGGGCGGCGGCCTGGGGGAGTGACGCGATAGCGCGCGGACTTTAGAGCGGGCCCATGCCCGCTACGCCCGCCTGGCCGCCCCAGTCCGCCCCGCGCCTGTTCGTCGAGGCCACGCTCTCTCCTGGCGAGATCAGGATCGACGGAGCGCAGGCCCATTATCTGATCTCGGTGATGCGGATAAAGCTCGGCGCGGCGATCAAGCTGTTCGACGATCGCACCGGCGAATGGGCCGGCGTGGCGCAGCAGATCGGCAAGCGCGACCTGATCCTCGAAGTCACCGACCGGCTGCGCGAGCGCGAGGCCGTGCCCGATCTGTGGCTGTGCGCCGCGCCGATCAAGAAGGGGCGGATCGACTGGATCGCGGAGAAGGCCTGCGAACTGGGAGTGGACCGGCTGGTGCCGGTGCTGACGCGGCGCAGCGTGGTCGACAAGCTCAATCTCGAGCGGCTGCGCACGCACATGATCGAGGCGGCCGAGCAATGCGGCCGCACCGCGCTGCCGCTATTGGACGAACTGGTGAAGCTGCCGGCGTTGCTCCGCGATTGGCCCGAGGAACGCACGCTGTTCTTCGCGGACGAAGCGGGCGGCGTGCCGGCGATCGAGGCGATGCGCGCGCATCCGGGGCCGGCGGCGATCCTGATCGGGCCGGAAGGCGGGTTCGACGATGCCGAGCGCGCGGCGATCAAGGCCCATCCCCGGGCGGTTGGGATTTCACTCGGCCCGCGCATCCTGCGCGCCGAGACCGCGGCGGCGGCTGCTATTGCCCTGTGGATGGGGGCGGCCGGGGACTGGTGAGTTCCCCCAACCCGTCATCCCGGCGAAAGCCGGGCCCCAGGCGGAGACGCGATACGGCACGAGATCCCGGCGTTCGCCGGGATGACGATATCGGCTCAGGCCGCGCGCAGCTTGCTTCCCACCCACCCGAAGAACCGCGGCACGGGCGCGTTGCGGGCCATCCAGGCGCTATATTCCTGATAGGCGGGATCGGTGCCCAGATGCTGTTCCTCGGTGCGCGCGCGCCAATAATAGATGCCGCTCACCACCGCCATGATCGCGGCGTTGCGCAGCCCCTCCACCCAGCCGGTGGTGGCGAGGAAGGGCAGGCCGGAGAGCCACCAGAACAGGTTCTTGGAGAGATAGGCCGGATGGCGGCTCCAGGCATAGGGGCCATGGGTCAGGATGCCGCGATGCGTCAGGTTCGAGAAGCGCAGGCCGAACGCGATCGTCGCCCAGGCATAGATGCCGGTCAGCACCACCAGCACCGCGCCCAGCCCGCCCAGGATCCAGGGATGGCCGGCGAACCACCAGGTCCAGTCGGCGCTGCCCGCATGATAGTCGAGCACGCCGCCCTCGTTCATCAGCACGAAGGGCGGGTAGCAGATCAGCGCCGCGGTCCATCCCGCCGCATAGGGCGTGGCGGTCCGAATGTGCGAATCGAGCGGCCGCATCGTCAGGATATAGCCCGCGGTGGCGAAGGCCACGTCGATCACGAACATGAAGGCGATGCAGTAGTTCGCGATCACTGCCGGGCTCTCGAACATGCGATCGAAGTTCCAGCCGACGAACTCGGCGAAATTGGGCGGCACGATCGAGAGCATGAAGGCCAGGAAGAAGCCCTTCACTGCCCAGCTGCGCAGATGGTTGTGGATGGCGCCATGGTCGATCGGCTCCTTCAGTCCCATCAGCCAGGCGCCGAGATGCCAGGCGCCGTCCCGCGGCTGCACCAGCTTGCGATCGAGCCACAGCACATAGGGGATGGAGAGCAGGAACAGCGCCGGCGCCGCCATCTCGATGCACCAGATCGACCAGGCGAAATTGGCGGTGCGCCCGCTCCACCAGAAGGGGAAGGTGGCATAGATCAGCGCGATCCCGCCCCAGGTGAGCCACAGGCCGGCGAGCTTGGTGACCGAGATATCGAGCGTGTCCGCCAGGGTGCGCTTCGAGGACCAGTCGATGCCCGTCGAGGGGTTCAGATGCACCTTGTCGACCAGCACCGACCAGAGCACCATCGGCACCGCGCAGGCGACGACGTTGACCAGCGCGCTATAGGGCCCGTCGAGCCGGTAGAGCGTGGCGATCGCCGTCCACAATGCCATGCCGGCGAGCCCGGCCATGCCCACCCCGGTACTCACCGCCGAGCGGGGGCGCGGATCGGCCTTGGCCGCGGCGGCCAGCTGGGGATCGTGATACATGGCGGAAACGACTAGCGCGCAATGGTTAGCGTCCCGTTAGCACCTCCCTCTCCCCCCTTGGAGAGGAGAGGGAGATTTACATGCCCGCCTGCCCGGGCTTATGACCCGTCGCTTCCAGAAGAGAGGTCGCTCCCCTGATGATCCGTGCGCTCGCCGCAGCCGCCCTGCTCGCTTCCGTCTCCGCCCCGGCCCTTGCCCAGAATTCGGCGCCGGCACAGACCGCGCCCTATCCCAACACCATCCCCGATGCGCGCGACATCCCCTATCCGGGCACGCTGACGCTCGACATCGACGCGACCGACGTGGCGCGCGGCATCTTCACCGTGAAGGAGACGATCCCCGTCGCGAAGAGCGGGCACATGGTGCTGCTCTATCCGAAATGGATCCCGGGCAAGCACGGCCCGCGCGGCGAGATCGAGAAGCTGGGCGGCCTGGTGATCCGCGGCAACGGCAAGGTGATCCCGTGGAAGCGCGATCCCGTCGACGTCTTCGCCTTCCATATCGACGTGCCGGCCGGCGTGAAGAAGCTGGACGTCGACTTCAACTTCGTCTCGGCCACGGTGGCGGACCAGGGCCGCATCGTGATGACGCCCAATCTGATGAGCCTGCAGTTCTTCTCGCTCAGCCTCTATCCCGCCGGCTATTTCGTCCGCCGCGTGCCCATCCAGGCCAAGGTGACCTATCCCGAGGGCTGGACCGCCAGCTCGGCGGTGGACGCCAAGGTGAGCGGCAACGTCTACACCTATGACAAGACCAATTACGACGTGCTGATGGACTCGCCGGTGCTCGCCGGCCGCCATTACCGCCAGCTCAAGCTCACCGACCGCGTCTCGGTCGAGACCTATGCCGACACGCCGGAGGAGCTGGCCGCCACGCCCGAGCAGGTCGACAAGCTCAAGAACCTGGTCGACCAGGCCGTGAAGACCTTCGGCGTCGAGCATTACGACCATTACCGCTTCCTGTTCTCGATCAGCGACGAGCTGGGCGGGATCGGCGTGGAGCATCACCGCAGCTCGGAAAACGGCACGGGCCTGGGCTTCTTCACCAAATGGGACGAGAAGGCGACCAGCCGCAACCTGCTGCCGCACGAATACACCCATAGCTGGGACGGCAAGTTCCGCCGCGGCGCCGACCTGTGGACTCCCGATTATCGGGTGCCGATGCGCGGCTCGCTGCTATGGGTCTATGAGGGGCAGACCCAGTTCTGGGGCTATGTCTTCCAGGCGCGCTCGGGGCTGGTGAGCAAGGCCGACACGCTCGACGCCTATGCCAACATCGCCGCCACGCTCGACAATCGCCAGGGCCGCACCTGGCGCCCGCTGGTCGATACCACCAACGATCCCGTCATCAGCCCGCGCGCGCCGAAGGGCTGGGTGAGCTGGCAGCGCAGCGAGGATTATTACAACGAGGGCCTGCTGGTCTGGATGGAAGCCGATTCCATCCTCCGCGAGAAATCCGGCGGCACCAAGTCGATCGACGATTTCGCCCGCATCTTCTTCGGCGGGCGCGACGGCGACTATGGCGAGCTGACCTACACTTTCGACGACGTGGCGGCGACGCTCAACCAGGTCGTACCGTGGGACTGGAAGAAATTCCTCGACGAGCGGGTGAACCAGGTTTCCGAGCGGGCGCCGCTGAAGGGCTTCGAGCGCAACGGCTACAAGCTGGTCTATACCGAGCATCCCAACAAGGCGACGCCGAAGACCGCCACCGACCTTTCCTTCTCGCTGGGCCTGGCGATCGGCCCCAAGGGCATTTCGGGCGTGATGTGGGGCAGCCCCGCCTTCGACGCGGGCATCACCCTGGCCGACGAGGTCATCGCGGTGAATGGCCAGGCCTATACCGGCGACAAGCTGAAGGACGCCGTGAAGGCGGCGAAGGGCACGAAGGAGCCGATCCGGCTCACCCTGAAGCGCGGCGCGCGCTATCGCGATGTGGCCATCGACTATCATGGCGGCCTGCGCTATCCGCACCTCGAGAAAACAACCGAAGGAGAGGCTGGCCTGGATAAGCTCCTCCAGCCGAAATAACGGACTGGGGCGCAACCGCCCAGCTTAAGGAAAGCATAGCGTGCGTATCGATTTGATTCCGGTGGGTGATGATCCGCCGAACAGCCTCAACGTGATCATCGAGGTTCCCGTTGGCGGCGAGCCGGTGAAGTACGAGTTCGACAAGGCGAGCGGCGCGCTGTTCGTCGACCGCATCCTGCACACGCCGATGCGCTACCCGGCGAATTACGGCTTCGTGCCGCACACGCTTTCGCCCGATGGCGATCCGCTCGACGCGCTCGTCATCGCGCGCTCGCCCTTCGTGCCGGGCTGCGTCGTCCGCGCCCGCCCGATCGGCGTGCTCAAGCTCGAGGACGAGGCCGGCGGCGACGAGAAGCTGATCTGCGTGCCGGTGGACAGCACCTTCCCTTATTATTCGGACATTGGCGAGCGGCAGGACCTGCCCTCGATCGTGCTCCAGCAGATCGAGCATTTCTTCAAGCACTACAAGGACCTGGAGTCCGAGAAGTGGGTGCGCATCGGCCAGTGGGGCGATGCGGAAGAGGCACGCAAGATCGTGATCGAGGCGATCGAAGCCGCGAAGAAGGCCAAGGAGGCCCAGGCCGCCTGACCGGCGCGCTGGCCTGGCGACTGTGCGCAGTGGCCGGGCTGGCGACGCTCGCGGCGTCGACGGGCTTTCCGCTCGTTCCCGCCTGCGGGCCCACTTATGGCGCGGGGCCGATCATCGCGTTCGAACTGGTGCGAAGCCCCGCCCAATTGGCCGAATTGTTCGGCCCGTCTTCCTGTTCCGGCGCGTTCCAGGCCGCGCAGATCCGCGCGAGCTGGTGGGACGCATTGGCCTTCATCCCCGCCTATGCCGCGTTCCTCGCGCTCGGCGCCCGGGCACTGGGCGGAGACGCGCGCCGGCTGTCGCGGATCGCAATCGCAGTGCTGCTGGCCGGGGCGCTGCTTGACGAGATCGAGGGGCTGATCCTCCTCCAGCTGGCCAACCTCTGGCAGAATCCGCCCGACCTGTTCGGCGCCTTATTCTTCACGGTGCGCCCCAAATTCGCGCTGCTCGGGATCGGCTCGCTGCTGCTCGCGGCGCTCGCCTGGCGCGGAACGCCGATCGGGAAGATCGCCGCGCTGCCGCTCGCCGGGGGCGGCCTCGCTTCGCTCTGGTTCCTGTTCAGCGATCCACACGACCCGGCGATGATGCTGGGGCACCGCTATGCCTGGATGGCGCTGCTCGCGCTGGCCGCCATCGGATCGATCCGTCCGCGCTGGGTACGACGACCATGACGAAACGACACCATCGGGGCATCGGCAACCTCGTCGCGCCGCCGCGCTTCCTGCTGTTCCTCGCGGTCACGCTGGCCGCCAGCTGGCTTGCCATTCCGCTGCTCGGCCTGCGCTTCGGGCTGATGACCGGGTTCGACATTGGCGCGGTCACTTTCCTCGTCGCGATCGCCCCGCTGTTCCGGCAGGAAGCCGAGAGGATGCGCCAATCCGCCAAGCGCAACGACGGCAACCGCTTCCTGCTGCTCATCATCACCGGCCTGGTGAGCCTGGTGATCCTGGCGGCGGTCGCCAGCGAGCTGATGGAGAAGGAACGCGCGCAGGACTGGGCGCTGGCGCTGATCATCGGCACGCTGGCGCTCTGCTGGACCTTCAGCAACATGATCTATGCGCTGCACTATGCGCACCTCTTCTATTCGGAAAAGGCCGAAGGCGCCGGCGACAGCGGCGGCGTGACCTTTCCGGAAACGCCCGATCCCGATTACTGGGACTTCGTCTATTTCGCGTTCTGCCTGGGCATGACCTTCCAGACCAGCGACATGAACATCACCAGCCGCCGCATCCGGCGCGTGGTGACCGCGCACTGCCTGGCGGCGTTCGTGTTCAACCTGGGCATCATCGCCTTCAGCATCAACGTGCTGGGCGGGGGCTAGGTTTGCTGATTGGCCTGCCCCTGACCGACAGCGCATCCGCCACGGCACAAGTATCCAAATCGGTCTCTTATTCGACTTCGCAAGACAGTTGCGAACGCGGATAACATCTTTCCTTCGGGCGCGAGTCGGATTTCCGATCCTCTCTTGAAGGAGGCAGATTATGCTGCAAATCCACGCCAATATTCGCGCGATACTAATCGGATCCGTCGGGAGCATATTCCTGGCCGGATGCCAGAACACGGTGATCCTGCATTATCGCCAGCCGGCGAACTGCTATCTGTTCGACAACAACCCCACCGGCTCGCCGCATACGACCACGTCCGCAGGCTCGGGCATGTTCCTGTTCTACGACATCGTCTCGATCGAGAACAAAGCCTCGGGGGCGAAGGACTTCAACTTCGATCCGGCCAAGCTCTTCGCCAATGGCGATTCCAAGGGCAACACGGTGCCGGGCACGCCCGGCGCCTCGTTCACCTATCTGCTGACGGGAAATGCCGTGCCCAAGCTGGTTCCCAAGGGCACGACCTCGGGATCGCTGGGGCGCGTGGTGATCAACTTGCCGAGCGACGATCCCACCGCGCTCAAGACGGCGCAGATGAACCTGCTCTACAAGAGCGCCTCGGGCGAAAGCGTGCTGCTGGCGCGCGATCCCGGGCCGGCGCCCAAGTTCCTCGATCCCTGCACCCCGGCGAACGTGAACACGCTGCCCTAGCCCGCCAGCCCGTCATCCCCGCCGGAGCGGGGATGACGGTGGCGAACAGGGGTGACCGAAGCGGAATATGGTCCCGGCCCTAGGTTGAGAACCTATATATCTGTTTGAGTTATTGTCGTAATATGTGTGGTAGATGAGTTTGGCGGAGGGGATGGATGTCACGTCATCTGTT